>CALCOQ010000081.1 GCA_937897005.1 uncultured euryarchaeote | reverse complement strand
GGATCATAGCAAGGCTACCTGAGCCACTCAGACGAGCCATCATCTCCATGGCGACTCTCTGTTCCGCACCGATTCCAGTCTTCACCACATAGAGATAGGATGAAACATCCCCATACATATCTCTCAACAGCCAATCGACATGACCTCCTTCACGGCTCTCAGTATAGCATAGACTTCGCAACGTTCCTTTCTCAAGGTCAAGATTGACGATATGTCCAGGATCTATCCATTCTGCCTCGACATACAATCCCCCTGGATTCGTTTCATCGCTGTCTGATAGAACCAACCAAGGGGTCACATCATGAATCCTGTTTCCAATCGTGACACCTCTGTCAGGTGCAAATCGAACTGCGGTCAAATGTTCTGCTTCGATTCCAGTACATTCGATAACGCGACCGATGACTTCAGCCTCATCGACGCCAATGCCGAAGATTCCATCCCACATCTGCGGAAATTCCAGGTCATCGTCTGACCGTCTCAATAACAGGAGTTTTTCTCCATGTCTGACATATGCAACGAATGAATCAGTCATTTGACCACCTCAATACCCGATACCCAACCACGAGAAGAAGCCGGGAATCATGTTGTCCATCACCACGAGGATGATGAAACCGATGAAACCGAGGATGAAGAGTCCGATTCCACAGATGATACTTGTTTGCTTGAACTCCTGTTTGGTAGGCTTGCGCGCCATCCTCAGAATGCGTGCCCACGAGCCTCTTCCAAGACGACGGAAACTCGCCTCGATGCGGTCCTGAGCGACCTGAACTTTATCCTCGAACGTACGTTGCTCTCCAGCATCCGTATTCTTGTTATCCGACATGGTACAACCTCGGGCTTGCCATGCGACCTACCCCTCCCATTTAACCGCGACGGAGAGTCCCTACGGGACCTGACTATAGGACATAGGACAGAAACGATGCGTGAAACAACAAATCTGATTCTCAATCTTGACATGATTGTATCGTCGGGTTCTTGACACCTGCCCACCAGCGGTTGACGAAGCGGATGTCTGATATCGACCCATACGGCACTCTTGGAGTATCCAAAGACGCCAGCGATGCTGAGATAAAACGCGCTTGGCGCAAATTGGCAAGGCAGTATCATCCCGACCGCAATCCCGGCGATTCGGCAGCAGAGGACCGCTTCAAACGAATTCAAGAAGCGGGTGATTTGATCGGTTCGCCCGAGGCGCGAAAGAAATACGACGAAGAAAGCCAGATGCGTAACATGTTCGGCGGAGGTGGCCCTGGCGGAGTTCGCTTTGACTTCGGTGGTGGAGGAAATCCATTCGACGGAGGAGGAATGGGTGGACTCGAAGAAATGCTTGGAGCCATGTTCGGCGGAGCAGGTGGCATGGGTGCAGGAATGGGAGGAGGAATGCCACGTCAAGCCCCTCAACAACAAAGCCCCCTGAAGAAGGGCAAGGACCTCGACATCCATCTTGACGTAAGCATGCAGGAAGCGAAAGAAGGTGGAAAACAAATGGTCTCATTCACCCGTCTGATCAAAGGACATGTTGGTAACATGCAAAAAGAGAACAAGAAGGTCAACGTCAACATCCCGAAGCAAGCGAAGCATGGACAGAGCATCCGGCTCAAGGGAATGGGGCACGAGCATCCAGAGGGTGGTGATGCAGGAGATGCTCATCTCAAGATTCGAGTCGACCCGGGGGAGAACCGTAGATGGGAGAATGGCGCCTTGATCCAAGAAGTGGCAGTACCATACAGTACTCTGAAATTAGGTGGTAAGGTGAAGATAACTACTCCTTCCGGCAAGACTGGAAACCTGACCATCCAACCAAACTCAAGAATCGGAGACCGGCGGCGAATGGCGAAAATGGGGTTTGATGAAGGAAACCTCGACTTGGAATTGATCCTCCTCGAGAATGAAGAATTGACTGAAGAACAACGGAACATACTCGATTCATTGCGGGACAGTGGACTCTGACCCAACGTAATACATCCATTGATAAATGGAATATTACAGCAACAACCGTGTCAAGGCCTGAGGGAAGAAGCGCCGACTTCGCAGCATTGGCACATTGGCTGATACCTAGACGCCGGAAGGTGCACATCGCCATCTTCTTGTTGACCATACTGATGATCCCTGGCGCTCTCACTGCTCTGGAACCAATCGATATGGAATCCTATGAATTGGATTCTCCGGAAATCCTTGCTCAAGAAGTCATCAATGAAGAATTCGCTGCCACTGAACACGTGATGGGACTCGCTCTGGCAGTCAGGGACCCAACGTTGGTAGAAGAGGATTTCACTCCCGTTCCATTGATGATTGGCGGCTCTCCAGATGTCACAAAAAATCCTTCAGTATCTGAAATGGCTGAATATCAAGGAAACTCGATGGGAATAGAGGAACCTGTTGGTGGAATCCTCAACCTGACCGTTCTGAGAGAAATCGATCTGAAGGCTGAGACCGCCCGCTCCCACGTTCTTGGCTCTTACCTGAAACCACTGATCGATGATGTGACTGGAGGGCAGACCGATGGCGTGTTGACCATCGTCGATATCTTCCGTAACTTCATGTCCAATGATTCCATACTCACTCGTGGAGGATATTCTCCATGGGGGCCAATTCCTGCGGCAACCAACTGGTCGGATTGTGGAGAGTATCAATGCCTTTCATTCGATGACGAGAATCTGACACAGGTACACATCGATATCGCTGCTGTCAGGATGGCAGCCAATTCAGATGGTGATTTTCTCAGATGGATGTCTCTGGACCGCGCTTTCATTGCAGACCCTCTCTCTCCAGTCACCGATCCTGATGGCGTGAATGGACGCTGGAGTGCAACTTCTTCATGGCTATTGGTACAACTCGATAAATCGAGTATGGAAGAGGCTGGATGGACCTTTGTCTGGAAGGAATCCAAACAATTGAGTGACTTTGGATTCAGTGAAGGTGAACTCAATATCGGTGGTTATCGCCTGGTTGATGGCGAATTTGAACTGAAGGCTCCACATTACAATTCCAGTATCTGTGAACAGTTGGCTCAACCTTGTTCCGCAGAATGGTCGATGATGCACCTTGAAGGAGTGATCAGGAGCACCGATAATCATGTTGTCACACTGTCTTTGGCCGAAGGGGTCAATATTGAAGTCAACCGAGAGATTCAATCCTCATTCTGGCTCATTATTCTGATGGCTTTTGCAATCATGATCCTTCTTTGGGCGAGTCTACGTAGATTCACCGATGTCGCCATTGTCGGCTGTGCATTGGTGCTATCTCTTCTATGGATGCAAGGCGCCATTGGACATGTTTCAACACTTGGTGATGCACTGGGAATCACACTGATACACCGCAGTCAATTCTCGAATCTGCTCCCTATTCTCATCCTGGCATTGGGTATTGATGACAGCCTACACGCCTTGCATCGGTACAAGGAGGAACGGGCAGCAGGGAAGAAGCCGGAGGAAGCGGCTGAGGTGACTATCACCAGAGTGGGGCGGGCCATCATGCTGACCTCGATAACAACGATCGCTGCATTTGCATCAAATCTGTTCTCGGATATCGCCGCTCTGAGGTCATTCGGTCTTGAAGCCGGACTGGGAGTTGCATGTGCTTTCATCCTGACTGGAATCTGGGCACCACTGGTAAGATTGTCACTCGATGAATGGATGGTGAAGAAGAAACGTCTTACTGAAGAAAAAACCGAGCAACTTCATCTTGTCCCAACATCTTGGCTGAAATGGATTGCTGTGAAATCCGCGGCAAAGCCAAACCATTTCGTGATCGCAGGACTTGCCCTGTTGGTGACCATTCCTGCGGGATTGGGGATGGCCAATCTAGAAGGTGATTTCCGGGTTGAGGATTTCCTCGACGAATCTTCTGATTTCGCAATAGGCGTCAATTTGGTTGCCGAACGATTCACCGAAGAAGGTGAGCCTGCAGCAATTCTGATTGAAGGAGATGTTGCCGACCCACGGGTCTTTGCAGCCATCGAAGAAGTCCGAAGCAATATGAATCAGACAACGGATGGATTGGATTCAAAGGTAGCCAGAATCCCAAATGGGAAAGTAGACATCAATGCTGTAGATGAAGTAATCTGGTTCGCAGTTGCTTCTTTGTCTGAAAATTCAACCCCGTTCGAAACTATGGGATGGAATTCCTCAGCAGTAGAGAATGGAGTGGGATGCCCATCGGCGGGTGGATTCATCGCAACACCTGATCTGACACAGAAAGGCTGCCTGTTGTTCTTCTATGGATTCACCAGCCAATTCGGAGTTCCTGCAAGCAATACCGTACCTGGAATCCCAGCCTCCGTGGTAACTCTCTTCATCTATCCAGAAGAGGAACTGGACCCTTCTAGGCCTTGGCTGACCAAGAATGGAGAACAACCAACCTATCCAAGGATGCTTTTGAGATTCGGGATTACGCAACCAGAAGATTTCCCCTCCATGCAACCTGCACTCGACGAACTGGAGAAGGATTTGAGTCCCTTTGCCAATCTTTCCGCCGCAGGCTCTACGCGCCAAAGACTGGACTCATACGATGACGAGAATCCAGTCTCATGGGTGATGTGGACCGAACGTCCAATCACCCGATTTGTCGCTGCAAGTTCAATGCAGAGTGAAATGCAATCCAGTCTCATGCTGGGAATCATCTTCGTCATCGGTGTACTTTGGTGGGGATTCCGTTCACTTTCACAGGCCTTGTTGACCACCATTCCCATCCTCTTGGTGGTTGTCTGGCTGTATGGTCTAGTCTATCTGTTTGGATACAGCCTGAATCTAGTCACTGTTGCGATTGCTGCTATCTCTCTTGGAGTTGGTATTGATTATTGCATTCATGTCACTGAACGATATCGAGAAGAGCGTTTCAAAGGCGCCAACAAACGTGCTTCATTATTGGCTGTAGGTGGAGCAAGTGGTTTGGCATTGGTGGGAAGTGCTGCCAGCGATGCCACTGGTTTCCTCATCATTTCCCTTTCCCCAATGGGCTTGTTCTCCTCGTTTGGACTATTCAGCGCAATGATGATTCTGCTTTCATTATTGGCAAGCATGGTTCTGACCACCGCTGCCATTGGCCTGGTTGCCAAAACTGAGCAATCTGAGGAAGAGTAGGTTCTTGAGTGACAGCCATACCCGCGAACCGTCCTTAGGGGGCGATACGTGCACGGGAATTTTCCTGTTCGTGTATCTCTGGAATCCGAATCGTGGATTGTTTCTATTCCACCCACGGGACTACTCTCAGGTGAAGGAGATGACCGAAGAAGAAGTTGATGATGAGGATTGGCAGAAATATGCCAGTGGCGGTTTCGGCAGCACGGATCTCGATCTTTGGAGCGACCTGAAAGTCGAGATTGAAGAGGAGGAGGAGGAGGAAGAGTTTGCTCAACTCAACACTCACCTACAGGAGATTCCTCCTGCACCCGCCCCTGGTGGGCTTAAGCATCTAGTGAGAATCGGAATCTGTGATCACTGTCTTGGGCGTCTGGGTGGACGCTCGACGATTGGCCGTGAACTTGCAGAGATTGGTGCTTCACTTCGCCAACAAGTGATTGACCGCGACAACAACATGGCTGACGCCAGAGAAAAAGAACAGTGGTGTCCATTCTGCGAAAATCTATTCACTGAAGCGAAAGTGCTGGCAACCATCATCCTTGAAGGTCTCAAAGAGCATGAATTCGACAGGTTACAACTAGGTGCTCAATTTCCAAAAGATCAAACAGAGAATGAAGACCATCTGCGCAAGCGTTTCGGAGCATCAGGCTCAGCACCATTGAAATCAAGCTTGATGGAAGAAGTTGCAAAGTCCCTCAAAGAGATGGATCCTGATATCAAACTGGTCAATGAAAAGCCTCAGATAATGGCACTCATCGACCTGCTCACCTTGAATGTGAGTCTCGATGTTCGCAGCCATTACATCTACGGAAGATATCGTAAATTTGAGAGGGGGATTCCTCAGACAAGATGGCCATGCCGGTCCTGTAAAGGACGTGGATGCAAGAAATGTGACAATACCGGTCAGCAATATCAACACTCGATACAATCCCTGGTTGGAGATCCATTGCTGAGCATTTACGGTTCACACGACCACGCTTTCCACGGTATGGGAAGGGAAGATATCGATGTCAGGTGCATGGGTCGCGGTAGACCCTTCGTCATTGAATTGAAGAATCCTCAAAGAAGAAAGGTGGACATGACTGAGGTGATGGCCACGATCAATGATAATTCTGAAGGTAGGATCGAAGTGCATGCGATGCGTGATTCACAACGTTCTGAAGTGGTAAGGGTGAAGGAAACTCCTGCTGAGAAATCCTATCGTATCTGTTTCCGGGTGAAAGCGCAGAACGATGGGAAGGAAGATGATGATCTCAACGCCCTGAAGAAAAGTGACTTGGAATCTCTCTGCATTGAGAGAGGACTCAAGAAGAGTGGAACCAAAGCAGCTCTGATAGAACGCCTCAATGAGGCTGGAACCATTTCTCACGATACTGATGAGATAATCACCATCCTCCAAGGTATGGAAGGCGTGACCCTCAAGCAAAGAACACCCAAACGTGTCTCTCACAGACGTGCTGACAAGGTTCGTGAAAGAAAGGTCATGGAAGTTTCAAACATCAATGTCGAAATGGTTGATGGTGCTCCTCAAGTTGAGGTTGACCTGCGCTGTGAATCTGGCACATATGTCAAGGAGACCATACATGGAGATGATGGCAGGACTGTGCCCAGTGTTTCCGCCCTTCTAGATGCCCAATGTGTTGTGCAATGGTTGGATGTCGCAGATATCCATGCGGATTAGGTTTTCATGTTCGCCTACGGCGCATCGGCGCGCTTAAATGGGTCGGGCAGGTCGGCGGGCTGCTCAAGAGAGCATATGGGGTGTCAACCATGCAGAGAAGCAAGGGCCAACGCCAAGGAACTCGCTATATTCTCAAGCGTAGCAAGTCTGAGCGTGGTAGACTGAACATCGCACGAGTGATGCATCAGTACGACGTGGGAGACAGGGTCGCAGTGGTTCTCGATGGAGGCCAGCAGAAAGGCATGCCCCACCGCAGATTCAATGGCCGAAGTGGTCGCATCTCCGGCCAACAAGGTCGGGCCTGGGTTGTGGAACTCAAGGACGGGAACATGAGGAAGACCGTAGTGGCAAGACCCGATCATCTACGGCCGATTGAGTGAGGTGATTCAATGACTGACGATACGTACCTTGATTTTGAGACTGTGAGGAATACCTTGATCGATACTCAAGAACGAAGAGGTTTCTTGACCTACGAACAGAAGTTGGCTCTACAACATGCAGAGTGGGCTGCCAGCGAAGGTCGAAATGGATACAAGACCGACAGTAAGGTGTTCAAGGACATGGTCTCTGATTTTCTTGAAATCGAGAAACTCACGAAATATCCTGAACTTGCTGCAAAATTGGCAGAAGTGATGCCAGTTCACCCAGAAGATGTCAGAGCAGTTCTTGCCAGCAGGCGAATTGCTGTTGATGCCGCTGAGATTGAACAGATGATAGACATCGTTCGCAAGCGTGTAGGCATCGAATGAACAAAACTTACTCCCAGGGGGGAATGCGATGCAGCCACGACGAAATGAATCCGCTCGCGATGATGTCAACCCGCTGGAGAATGAAGAGTGGGCACGTGTCCTCGACCACTCCGGCAGCGGGGTCATGTTTGCACTTACCGAAAACAAACTGTATCTTGTTCGTCTGAGGGAGCGTCCCGGTGTTGGCAATCAAGATATAGGCTCAAGAGTCTACTTCGGTGCTGATCTGAGTAAGCGAGAAGTTGTTGCAGAGCCATTGGGTATGACCCGTTTTCGAGACCTGCCCAACCGCGCACAGAGCGATATCGCTGAAGTCATCGCTGAAGTGATCAAGGATCTTCCTGAAGCCTACCTTTCATTCTACAATCGTGCAGGCAATCTCTCACTGAAGATGCACGCATTCGAACTCTTACAGGGTATTGGACCACGCAAAGCAAGAGAGATGGTCGAAGCCCGAGGCAGAAAGGGTTGGAGTGATCTCGCTGCTCTTGACGAAGCATGTGGAATCAACAGTGCTGAACTCTTGGCCGAACGAATGGCTGAAGAAATCTCTGACATCAAACTCGAGCCACGTCTGGTGGATCTCCTCCTGCGTCAGGAGGAATGAGGGTGCACCTTCAAAAGACCACAGAGTTGGTCGAATCACTTCTCTTGAGAAGAAGTGCAGACAAGGAATTGGGACAACACTTTCTGATTGAAGATTCAATCCTTGATAGAACGATTGAACTGGCTGGACTCGATTCTGAAGACCATGTGTTGGAAGTTGGACCTGGCCCCGGTACCTTGACCCAACTATTACTGGCCACAGGTGCGAAAGTCACGGCCATCGAAATTGATTCCGTCACTTGTGAACATCTTCGTGATTCCTTGCAGCACGAGAATCTAACCCTTATCGAAGGCGATGCACTGAAGGTGAAATTACCCCTCGATCTCAGTGCGGTGGTTGCAAATATTCCATATCAGATATCAAGTCCATTGATCGAGAAGTTATCACAGCATCAGCGTCAATATTTTGGTTTACAGCGTATCGTTATTCTGCTTCAGGAAGAATTCGCAATTCGCCTCTCGATGAACGCTGGAATAGCCAGCAGAGGTTCACTAGGAATGACCGTCGCCATGGAATGGGTGACTCAGATGGATCTCAAGGTTGGACCTCAGGCATTCAAACCTCAACCGCGCATCCATAGCAGGCTGGTGAAATTAGAACCAAACGACCCATTCAAGGAGATGGATGAAGGGATTCCTGAACCTGACAAACGCCTCGCCAGACTCATTGTCTCCACCGCTTTCGAGGAGCGGCGCAAGAAGATGAGGAATCGTTTGATGCAAGCACCAAAACGAATCACCCGGGTCAAAGGCTGGCACGCCTCTGGATACCGAGATGTAGCGAAGAGATTGATTGCATCTCCGCAGAGAGAGGGTTTGCCTCTGGGGTGGTTGGATGCAAGACCAGAACAACTGGACCTCCATTTCTGGTTGGCTCTAGCAGGATGGTTACAGGAACTTCATGCCTAGAAAGGTGGCAAGGGCGGTTGAACGGGAGGTTCACATAGGGCCCCCTCCTCCGATGAATTCGCTGCGGTGGGATTCATGGCAAAGAAGGACACCTATCTCGCTCTGCTCCGCAGAGG
>CALCOQ010000080.1 GCA_937897005.1 uncultured euryarchaeote | reverse complement strand
TTGACTTGAGAACTTTCCAGTTAATTAAGCAAGGTGTTGTGCGATGCTTCAAGGAGGAATGAATCTCATGAATAAATGTGGATGTGGCCGATCTCCAACCGGCTTTTGCAAAGGCTGGCATGGTTTGACAGAAGAAGAATATCAAAAGAAGTTGAAGGAATATCAAGAGAATACCAAGGATGAGTAGTATGGGCACGGACTACGTCATTATTCGTCTGAGCGATTGGATGTATGTCGGAAACAATCCATGAGATGATCATCGACCATGCCGGCAGCCTGCATCATCGCGTAACATGTTGTAGGCCCAATGAAACTGAAACCCAACTTCTTGAGAGCCTTGCTCATCTTGGTGCTGATATCGTTCACGGGCGGTAATTCTTCCATGCTCTTTCTTTGATTGATGATTGGCTTCCCGTCCACGAAACTCCAGAGGAATTCGCTGAAAGCGTCTTCATCGTCACCGAAGTGTTCGACGAAGACTTTGGCATTCTTGATGGCCGACCTGATTTTGGCCTGGTTCCGGATGATTCCCGCGTCTCCCATTAGTCGTTCCACATCATCCTCATCATAGGCAGCGACCTTGATTGGGTCGAATTCATCGAACAGTCTACGGTAGTTCTCACGCTTCTTGAGGATGGTTATCCATGACAAACCGGATTGGGCACCCTCAAGTATGATCTTCTCAAACAGACGTCTTCCATCCCGATTGGGCACTCCCCATTCTTCGTCATGGTAGGAGATGTACAGAGGGTCATTAGCGGACCATGGACAACGTTTGATATCTGTCATTGAATCAGTGGACCGGTCCGGAGGTTTTTGTCGTTTCCAATCGCTCAATGAAATTATTGAATCCCTAAACAAGGGGCGGTTGTTGGTCTGGCTGTACCGGTTGTTGTACCACTGCTCCGGGCTGTACCGGTTGTTGGACCGCCGTTCCTGGCTGAACCATTTGCACCACTTGCGCCACTTGATCATCACCGCCCTTCATTCCAAGACCTATGATGAGAATGACCAATCCGCATAATGAGAAGCAAGCACCCAGAATGATGGAAATGATGCCCAACAGGCTTTCCGCGAGTCCTTCGGCTGGAGTCAGGACATATGCATTTCCTTCACCAGTCACCGTGATTGTGTAGGTCTGGGTATCGTTTGTGGGTATTCCGAAAGTCCCCAATTCTCTGAAACCCTCTTTAACACTGCATCCATCTCCTTCACATTGATTGAATATCTCTTCACCATCAGTATCGACGATGCTCACATTTGGCATGTTGCCATCATCCTCACTCCAGACCATGTATTGCAGGCTCCCAGTCACCTTGAAATCGGAAAGTGAATCAGGGGTATCACTGGCTTTTCCAGACCAGAAACTATCCGAAGGAGGGTCGAAATCCATCCCATCTTGAATCTTGAGATATCCAAATCCAGCCGCTATCAGAGCAATCCCTAGAACCACTCCGCCCATTATCAACATAGATTTCTTACTTCTTGCCATCGTTACTGACAGAGGGGGTCAGCCCAAGAAAGTTCCTCATTCCAACCTTTGCCATCCACTTGTTGAAAAAATGTGTCGTTGATATATTCGTTCACTACTCTTTGGTCACATTCGATAGAGGTATATCCCAATGAGAATCAATGGACCATACAACAAGACCGGCCAGAGAATCCTCCACCACCAACGTTTCTTGAGTTCTGCGTCCATCTCATCGATGGCATCACCCAATGCATCGGTGAGTTCCAGCATGAGTACCACTGATGCCCACTTCCCAATCAACTTGACCATGACGCAGGCTTTTCACAACTCCTGCTTCAAGCCAACCATTCATCGACAAGATGTGGGAAGGTCTCGGCCCTGAAATATGGAGATTTCACATCGGCCAAATTCGCTGTGGATTCAAACGCTCCCCCGACTGCTATTGACCATCCTGCAACCTCGAACAGTGGGTCATCGTTCGGAGCATCGCCAACAACACAAACCTGTTGTGGAGAAATACCTCGAATCTCGAGCGATTTCAACAGACCATTGCCTTTGTTGACCTGTGGCTCTGCCAGATGAATGGCGAACCCGGTCCTCACCACTTTGAGATCGGGCCATTCTGAGTTGCTCAACAATTCTCTGATTCGTTCATCGTCTTCTTGCACCTTTAGGCACCACTCGCTCTCTCTCCAGGCATTG
>CALCOQ010000079.1 GCA_937897005.1 uncultured euryarchaeote | reverse complement strand
GACCATGCTGCCACCGCATGATGTGCTGCGGCTTGCTCTTGAATACAGTTCCTCAGTCGAATGCTCCCTCAATCAACCCATCAGAGACCAGTTGCGGAAGCGTCACAGATAGCAGTGGGTCCTTTTCCATGGCTCTCTTGATTGCGAAAATAGCGCCATCATTACGAGCCCATGAACGTCTGGCAATTCCATTGTTCACATCCCAGGAAAGCATCGAATCAAGACGACGACCAGCATCAGTAGAACCATCCAGGAACAATCCAAAGCCGCCATTTATCACTTCACCCCAGCCTACTCCACCTCCATTGTGAAGGCTGATCCAAGTCGCTCCGCGAAAACCATCTCCAATCACATTGTGGACCGCCATGTCCGCAGTCATGTTGGAACCATCCTTTATGTTCGCAGTCTCCCGATAAGGGGAATCAGTGCCCGAGACATCATGATGGTCTCTGCCAATAACGATACCACCCTTCAATCGCCCATCTGCAATCGCTTGATTGAAGGCGGAAGCGATTTTCTTTCGACCTTCTTCATCAGCATACAGTATTCTGGCCTGACTTCCAACAACGAGACGATTGGATGCAGCATCGCAGATCCATTTGATATTGTCCAACAACTGTTGTCTGGAATGTTCAGGTGCGTGTTCCACCATCTCTTCAAGAACCTCTTTTGCCAAGCAATCCGTCAATTCCAGATCGGCAGGATTCTGCGAACAGCAGACCCAACGGAATGGCCCGAAGCCTAGATCAAAGCATTTCGGACCCATGATATCTTCCACATAGGATGGGTGGATGAAATCTCCCTCTTCATTTGTCACTTCAGCGCCAGCTCTTGCGGCTTCAAGGAGGAAGGCATTACCATAATCCCAGAAATATGTGCCACGTTCAACCATGACACCTATTGCTCTGGCTTGTCTTCGAAGCGAAGATTGAACAGCTTCGCAGAATTGTTCAGGATCATCAACCATCATCTGCTTTGATTCCTCTAGATTCATCCCTACAGGAAAATATCCTCCTTGCCAAGGGTTGTGTAGACTGGTCTGGTCACTTCCAAGGTCGATTTGGATTTCTCGTTCAACGAGTCGCTCCCAAAGGTCGACGATGTTTCCAATGTGTCCTATCGACACCGCTTGGCCATCTTCCTTGGCTTTCAACATCCGATCTATCACGATATCAAGATCTGAATGCGCTTCATTCAACCATCCCTGTTCGATTCGCTTCTCAACAGCAGCAGGGTTGATCTCTGAGATGACAGCAACACAGCCGGAGATGACCGCTGCCTTGGCCTGTGCTCCAGACATACCTCCAAGTCCAGAAGTGACAAAGGTGATTCCAGCGAGACTTCCATCATCAGCGATCCCCAATTTCATACGTGCAGCATTCAGTATCGTGATGGTCGTGCCATGAACAATGCCTTGTGGCCCGATATACATGTAGGAACCAGCAGTCATTTGCCCATATTGACTGACCCCGAGTGCATTGAGTCTTTCATAATCATCTTGGGAACTGTGATTTGGGATGACCATCCCATTGGTGACCACTACTCTTGGCGCATCCCGGTGTGAAGGAAACAGGCCCAAAGGATGCCCTGAATACATCACCAGTGTCTGTTCTTCAGTCATTTCAGCGAGGTACTTCATCACCAATCGGTATTGGATCCAGTTCTGGAACACAGCCCCATTTCCACCATAGGTGATCAATTCATGTGGAAATTGTGCCACCGCAGGATCCAGATTGTTCTGTATCATCCCCATGATACTGGCAGCCTGTTCACAGCGGCTCGGATAGGCCGATAACGGATGTGCTTTCATTTCATATTCAGTTGGTCTGAATCTATGCATGTAGATTCGACCATAATTGTGTAATTCCTCGACAAATTCCCTTGCCAATTGCTGATGCCATGATTCTGGGATATAACGCAACGCATTGCGAAGGGCCAATTGTTTTTCACTATAGGTCAGAACTTGGCGTCTGGATGGAGCATGGTCCACACTCGGGTCTACGGTACTGGGAGGTGGCAGTTCGCTGGGAAGTCCTTCCGCGACATGTTGACGCAGCACATCCCACTGCTGGCCCATGAGCATCGGTGAAGGAACGCTCTCTTATCCATTGCCACGCTCAGACCGGAGAGATGGCAACTGCTTGCACCTTGTATTCGGGACATCTGGTATAACTATCGGAAGATGAACTGATCACGGTATTCACTCCAGTCTCAGGGAAATGGAAAGTGGTGAAAAGATTCCCTTGTCTGACATCATCAGTTACCACTGCGGTCATCTGAATACGACTCCTTGGACTGGAAAGCCACACCTTGGAACCTCCGGCGATTTCCAATCTGAGCGCATCTTCGGGATGAATCTCGAGATAATCATCATCATGGAATTCATTCAGTCCGGTTCTTCGAGTCTGGGTTCCTGAATTGTAATGGAAGAGATTGCGTCCAGTCACCAGTATGAATGGATATTCTTCACTCGCCCTCTCAGCTGGTTCGGCGAATTCTGGCGCGGTAAAATTACCCAATCCTCTAGAGAACACATCTGTATGCATGACTGTCGTGCCTGGATGCCCCTTTTCAGGTGCCGGCCATTGGATGGCTTCCACATCCTCGAGCGTGTCATAGGAGATGCCGGTGAAGTTTGGTGTCAAGGACGCTATTTCATCCCAGATGTCTGAAACGGAATCTGATGTGATGATCGGGTGCCCCAATGCTTCCGCTAATTCGGAAACGATCCTCCAATCTTCTTTGGCATCACCCGGTGGGGGAACGGCCTTGCGTATACGTTGTACTCTTCTCTCACCATTGGTATATGTCCCGTCCGATTCAAGGAAGGATGCTGCTGGTAGGACGACATGCGCATATTTTGCAGATTCACACATGAAGATGTCTTGTACGATCAATAGGTCCAGTTTGGATAATGCTTCTTGGACTCGCTGATTGTCGGGATCAGTATGGGCAATATCTGAACCAATCATATACAGAGAACGCATCTTTCCTTCAAACACCTTCTCCAGCATGACAGGATATGTCATTCCAGGTGTATCGGGGACATCAACGCCCCAGATCGCTGAGACTTCAGCCCGTCTGTCGGGATCGGATACTGACTGGTAGTTGGTGTAGACATTAGGCAATGCACCCATGTCACATGAGCCTTGGACATTGTTCTGTCCCCTGAGTGGATTGATACCTGTACCAGGTCTACCCACATTTCCCGTCAACAAGGCCAGACTGGAGAGCGACATGACTCCTTCAGAACCATGGCTATGTTCAGTCATGCCCAGTCCATGAACAGACATCGCAGCATCTGCTGCGGCATAGAGATGAGCGGCTGCTTCAAGGGTAGGAATGGGGATGGTGGTCAAACGAGAACACAGTTCGGGTGTCATCAGTGCGACCATTTCCTTGTAGGGTTCAAGATTCTCAGTTCTCGTGTTCATCCATTCATCACTTGCTTGTAATCCATCTCGCAGAATGATATGAGCAAGCCCTTGGTAAAGTGCAACATTAGTTCCTGGACGCAACTGAAGATGAATGTCAGCGATCTTCGCTAATTCGGTCTCTTTAGGGTCTGCGACTATCAGCCCCATCCCCCTCCTTCTGGCACGCAGGATTCGAGATCCGGTGACTGGGTGTCCATGGATCGGATTACATCCAGAGGCCAGCAATATATCGGTCACATCGATATCAGAGAGACTGTTGGTACCAGCACCTGCACCAAAGACTGTCATCATGCCCTTCACGGTTGCCGAGTGACAAACTCTGGCGCAATTATCCACATTGTTGGTGCCAATGACTGCGCGCATCAATTTTGAGCCGAGATAATTCAATTCGTTGGTGGAACGAGATGAGGTGATTGTACCAATACAATGTGGTCCGGATTCAGTCTTGAAACGCTGCCAACTCTCGGCGATGTGAGTATATGCTTCATCCCAACTCGCCTCACGAAAATCTTCATCGATGGAATTTCTGATCAAAGGTGTGGTCAATCGATCTTGATGGTGAATGTATGCAGAAGCAAAACGTCCCTTGACACATGAATGGCCCTGATTGACCGGGGAGTCAGCGACTGGTTTCATCGAAACGAGTTTATCTCCTTTCACTCCCGCATCGAACTGGCAACCAACTCCACAGAAAGCGCATGTGGTGCGCACCCAGGTATCTGCAACTCCATGTGTTCGCTCGACCTTGTCCTCCAACGCAGCCACCGGGCATTCATCCACACAAGCGCCACAGGATACACAGTCAGAATCCATGAATGGAACATCTGCACCAGCGATGATCTTGCTGAAGAAGCCACGTCCATCGATTGAAAGAGCGTGAGTCACCTGAATATCGTCACAAGCACGGATGCAACGGGAACAGACGATACACTTGGTGGGATCGAATGAGAAGAAGGGATTTGAGTCATCTATCGGCATTCCTTCACAAGAAGGGATATTGTCGTATCTGACCTCGCGCAATCCTACTTCGGCTGCAACATCCTGTAGTTCACAGTCTCCATTAGCGGTGCAGGTCAGACAATCCAATGGATGCTCACTGACATATAGTTCTGTGATTCCCCTACGCAGATGCCATAATCTATCAGACTTGGTGGCGACATTCATCCCTGGACTGACAGGAGTGGTGCACGAGGATGGAGTTCCTCGTACTCCATCGATCTCAACCACGCATATTCGACACGAACCGAAAGCATCGAGATGCGGAGAATCACAAAGACTGGGGATGTCAATTCCATTATCTCTAGCGACCTGCATGACTGTTTGGCCGCTTTCGGCAATGACTACTGTATCATCAATGGACATGGTGAAAGCAGTGTCACTCATTCAATCCACCTCCGAATGATGCCGGCCACTTCTGCATGGTGGAGCGTATCGGCATCATCGCCAATCCACCGAGAGCACATAGCGATGTTGAAGTCATGACATCATCGAGATCATCTAGCAATTGACGGTCCCCAGCCTTTTCTTTTGAGGTACCAATCCTTCGGAGCAGTTCCAAAGCCCGTTGGGTACCGATTCGGCAGGGAGTGCATTTTCCACAACTCTCATCGCGGAAGAATTCCATCCAACCAATGACTTCTGAGCGTGGATCGAAATCACTGTCGTAGCATACGAAGCCTCCGTGTCCTAACAACCCTCCAGATTCACTCAAGCCTTCGAATGATAACTCCACCGAGTCCAACTCATCAATGTCAAACACCCCGCCCAATGGGCCACCAGCCTGAACTGCTACAATACCCTCGATATCTGAATGTTTTCTGATCATTTCTCCAACTGTTCCACCAAATGGGATCTCAATACATACCGGTTCATTGACAGCACCTACAATCTGGGCAACAACGGTTCCTTTGCTGCGTTCAGTTCCGATTGAACCATAGAGTTCACCACCCACGCGCATGATTGCCGCAACCAGAGCGAATGTAAGGACGTTATTGACCACAGTTGGACGCCCGTAGAGTCCTGATTGTGTGGGGTATGGAGGACGTGCTCTGACTTCACCGCGTCGCCCTTCAAGGCTTTCTAGAAGTGCGGTCTCTTCACCACAGACATAGGATCCAGCACCGAGTGCAACGGTGATGTCGAAATGTTCGCCCAGGATACCTTCCTTACGGGCGTCTTGTAGGGCAGAGTCCAGTATCATCTCGGCATTCGGATATTCGCTACGCAGGTACACCCAACCATATCTGGCGCCGATCGCTTCTGCGCAAATCGCCATTCCTTCAATCATTGCATGAGGGTCTCCTTCAATGATCATCCGGTCGATGAAGGTTCCAGCATCTCCCTCATCAGCATTGGCTACCACGTACTTCACATCGTCTTCCTCCGTAGCAGCGGAGGCCCACTTGAAATGAGTAGGAAAACCAGCACCACCGCGGCCTCTCAATCCAGCCTTCTCAATTTCAGCAAGAATTCCTTGTGTCCCAACCTCTCTCGCCTTGGCGAGTCCAGAATATGAGCCACGGGCTCGCAATCCATCGATATCGAGAGGATTGACTTCCCCCAGATTCGCCATTGCAAAACGTTGTTGGGCAGCGAATACTGGCAATTCAGATATATTCCCTAATGATTTACTGTGCTCAGAGGCATCACCAGACTCAAGCAGGGATAGAATCTCCAACAGTTCATCGTATGAGAGGGGCCCGAATGCATGTCTTTCTGCATCGATATCCAATTCCAGCATCGGCTCAAGATTGAAGATTCCACGACTCCCCGTTCTGATGAGTGCTGAGTCACTTGGCGCATTCTGCAGTAATTGAACAGCAATTTCTTCACTGCCCTTATCCAGACTGATACTATCTTGACTGATGTAGAATTGCATACCAGTCCCTGTTCTGGAAACAGGAATGCCGTGGGAATTCTCATCTCTGACCACCGCAGGTCCACTGGTACAGAGCCCGGCGCAGTGCAATGATCCTACATTCTCTCCAGAGGATTTCAATTCTTGAATCACGTCTTCAGCACCGCGTGCACGGCAAGCCTCTCCGATACATACCCTGATAGTTGAATCATCAGGTTTGAGTTCGGCATAGTAGCCGATGGCACCTTTCACCTTGGCCGAGGTGGTACCGGTGAGGGAGGCGATTTCAGCAATCCTCTCCACACTCGGCTCACCCTTGGTTCGAACCTCTTCCCTGAGCAGGTCGAGAAGTACAATTCCCGGCCGAGCAGGGTCCCAATCATTCTCAATTGGATTGATATCTCCACCACCTGTCAATGTTCTCAACCTTCCCGTGGGTGTACGCCTTTGTCAATGTTCTTCAGAAAAATCTTTTCACACTCCAGTTCTTTCTTCAGATGGTAGCAGGTAGGATACTGTGCTGTTGTTTCTGGTGAATCCGTATAATGCGATCCCCGCCTGCCTGGATAGATCGACAGCCATACTGCTGGCAGCTCCAATCGCAACGATGGCAGGAATGCCGGCGGCAATGGCCTTGAGCACCAATTCAGAACCAATTCTACCAGAAAGACATAGGATTGTATCTGAAAATTGAATATTC
>CALCOQ010000078.1 GCA_937897005.1 uncultured euryarchaeote | reverse complement strand
TGGCATCCCTGCGGGCTTCCACTCAGCGGTCAAAGGAACTTGTAGACATTCATCCTGCACATACGGACATTCTGCACCGCTCCAACTCAACATGACCGGATACAACTCCCCGCCACCAGGGTTGGGAATGTGCTCGCTCTGTACTGCCACCCTTGATTCTGAGACATTGTATATCTGGGTAGCATTTGTCCATGTGTTTTCACGGAAATATGCGATCGAAGCAGATTTCGTCCCATAATTATCGTCATAATCTGAAATACGTGCGCCAAACTCGCCGACCATGATATCATTTCCTTGAGCATTCACGATTCCACCGGTTATCCTCATACCATCTCCAGCGTTATCCACTACCGTATTATCGATGAAAGTCCCACTTGACATGAAAACATGGATTGCAGGACAGTTGAACTGACCGCCGTAGATGGTAGTACCCTGACAATCGGTTCCTGTGTTGTTGCGGATGATGTTGTTGGCGAAATATATCCTAGCCTTGGTGGGAGCAGGAACATTCCATCCTTGATCCATGTGGTGATACTCGCCTATCAATATCGTCTCTTTTGCAGCGCCCTCAAATGAATTATTCTCAGCCACAACATCAGATTCACCGTATATCCACATCCCATTCCAACCAGTTATTGGACCAATGACATTTCTGTGGGCTTCAACATAGGAGTCTCGAATTCCCATTCCTGAACCCTCTGAAGCACCTGACATGGTGTTATCATTAGCAATGACAATGGCTCCATCATATGCTGTCAAAGGAGCTCCTTCTTCAGTGATTATCGAGTTATTATGAACCCTGAGAATGTGAGAAATCTCACCAGTGGTCTTGTGGCCATTGGTATCAATACCATTACACTTGACATTGATCTGTGAATTGGTCAACTGACCAGAGGTATCCTTGAGAAAGAGGCCATATGAATTCTGAGTGATACTAAGGGTTTTCATATCGACATAACTATTGTCAGCAGTTAAAATTGCGCGACCTCCACCGTTGTTTCCACAGTCGGCAGTCTGATCACCTGTGAATGCAGAGTTCTCAATAACGAAAGTGGATAGAATGCCGGTTCCCGCGTCAAAAGCACGTACTGCTGCGGCATCCCATTCCTGCTCATCGTTTCCAATCACGAAAGTGGAATCACTCAGATGTGGTGCTGCAAGATTGAATGCTACTATGTTGGAGGTATTGATATTGGCAAAAGTCAGATGGTCAGCAGAAAATGCCGCACCATCGAATATCATTGCACCATATGCAGTGTAACTGCGAGAGGGAATCTCCACTGGGGTGCCATAAGCACCGTCGATGGTGACATGCGAAAGCGAAGTCAATGCCTGGTCTATGGTAGACTCGAACACAATTGCCTCTCCACAATTCAAATCGGAATTAAGCAGACCATTGCCAGGGTCATAACAACCTCCGGTAGCATTGGGTACTGGTGTAGCAGTGGGCCAGATGAAACGCACTGGGCTCCCAGTCCCTGCCTGAGTCGCCCCACAGGAAGCATCACCTGCACACATTGAACCCTTCACAACGATTTTTTTGCCGATAGGGACATTGATAGTGGTACCAGCATTGATGATCAACTGAGCACCTTCAGCAACTTCAACATCACCAGTCAGCGTATGTGAACCAGACCAAGTCTCAGTTCCAGTCAATGTACCACTTGTGGTCTGGTTGGTACCTCCCGCCTCAACCTCGGGAGCCAGGGGTATCAGGGCCAACCATGAAGTCATCAGAAGCATCATGGTCAGGACAAGGCTATTGCGAATCTCGATTCGTGTCATATTCTTCCTCAATCCGTTGGCGATTGCATTAGGATAAAAGACATACGGAACAGAGTGCAATTGAAAAGTATCAAATATAGAAGAAAGTATCACAAAAACGGTTACTAATTTACCTAATTTTTTAAAATAGTATCAAATATTTTAATTTATATCATATATTATTCGCCGCACGGAGCGTTGGCTTGTTGAATCCCCACAGCCTCAAACCATGCAACTGCGTCCAGATTACCATATCCTAATGCTCCATCGTGCTCAACATCACCAATACTTGGATCTGTTGAATCCATCAGTGCTTGTTTCATTGCGACGATGCAATTACTACTCTGCGACCCCCCCGAACGGCTCATTTCGGGATATTCCTCCAGTATCAATGCAAGCGTCCCAGCGATGAATACAGTGGCTCCACTGGTTCCACTACTTCGGTAATAAGTGGTCCCAGGTGCTGTTGAAATGATCCCAGCACCCGGTGCAAGTATCTCAGGCTTGAGATTCGGATCCATTCTCTCATCCCCATTCCCATCAACAGTGGAATCGTCTCGTGAAGAAGCGGCCCACAACTCACCCCCCTCCTGAGTAGCCCCTACTGCAATGACCAGTGGGACATTGGCTGGAGAAGATACAATTCCATCATCATCAGCACCACCGTCATTACCTGCGGCTGCAACCACGTAGACTCCATGTCTCATTGCATCTTCAACGGCCTGTTCGACTTCACTCTTGGCAGTTGTATTCAGATCCTGCATACCACCTAACGATAGAGATATGATATCGGCATCTCGTTCATTCCAACACCATTCTATTGCTTCTGCGACCAGAGTAGTGTCTCCAACCGTTTCAGTTCCAGTACGTTCACCCAACGCCGCGGCAACAGAAAGTGAGACACCAGGTGATGCCCCCTTCAAATGACCATCCGCAACAAGAATCCCTGCCATCATGCTACCATGATGATCAACACCATGATCGATTGCTTCTTGCGAGTCCGAAACGAAGTCTTTGAAAACAACATTTACTGCAACCAGATCCTCATGGTCAAGGTCGATTCCAGTATCGACAATACACACATTGACTCCTGTCCCATCAAGTCCATGTACAGACTGCAGATCCCTGATTCGAGATTCCTCGTAAGCCCATTCAGAGTCGGGATACTGAACCTCGGCTACACCCAGCCACTGATCAAGGCCCCACCAAGATGTTGTGGCCAGTAGCAGAATGATCAACAGCGCATAGGGGATTCTGCCCACAATGAACCTTCTATTCGACAAAGGAGACTGGGGAGGAATGTCCGGCTCCCAACCAGTGACTGCTGCACGGAAGCCTTCTTGATGACCAGATAGATTAGGGTCGGCAGCACTCAATATTCTTGGGTCATCTGGTTCTGGAATGAAATCGAGACTCCTCAACTCATCGACCATGCCATCCCCACTCTCATTGCTGTTGCAGATGGCTCTTGAATCCTCGTGGGGTCTGGCCGAAGCGAATACTGACTCAGAATTTAGGACCACGGCGTGCAGCCATTCCCTTCACTCCAGCATAAATGCCGATCAATATCACTCCAATAATGATCCAAGGCAACCATGTGTTAGGCTCATCAGGAGCCTTGGCGTTGACCTTGAATATCACTGTAAATGCATCTGAACCTCCACCATCGACAGTTTCCACAGTTGTTGTGGCGTATGCTGTCAACTCGATATTACTCAATGACGCATTACCTAGATCAAGTTGTACAGTAGCGGTTATGGTTTCGCCAGCAGGAATTGAGACTGTTGTTGCTCCGAAGGATTCAACATCATTCTGTAAACCAGAGACTTCCACAGTTATTTCCACCGGATCTGCATCGAGTGTACCTTGATTCTCAACAACTACAGAAATGGTGTTGTACTGTTGAAACAATGCCTCACCTTCACTCTTGACTTGAATGACCTTCAGATTCGCTCTAGCGAGACTGATTGAAATCTCAATCGGTTCAATATCTTCACCCTCGTCATCGATGAAAGAAGAACCAGTCTCATCAGTTGCTGTGATGAATATCGAATAAATGCCATCATCAGCATCAGACGGAGCATGGATGGTGAAACTCTGCGTTCTGGACTGAGTTGAACTCAACACTATCGTAGCGTTGGTGGGGGATGCACTCCACCCCTCTGGCAGGGATGAGGAATCCAATTCAAACCGAACCGTGTCCTCTCCATTCCCGAGGTTGGTCAATTCGATATCAACTGCTGCCTCTCCACCTGGTGGTACCCCTACCTGTCCACCTACAGGGATACTGTCCAACCTGATTCTGTTTTGTTGCGGTACATGGACCTTGAGTCCGAGTTCCCCTGCAAGTACTGAACCAACCTTGAATGTGATTCCAACAGAGTGGTTGTCATCATAGGAACGAGCGATATCTTGGCTCGGCAACTGTATCTTCAATCTGAAAGTCTGGTTGAGTATTCCTGATGTAGAAAGATTCTCTCCCAATCCAAGTTCAATGTTGAGACTGCTGTTCCATTCCCCAGTCGTTTCATTAGTCAGGAAAGTTATGTTCCAATCCTGAGAATCATGGAGGATGCCAGCATCTCCAGTCAGTCCAAAGATAGAATTGGCTTGATTGCCAGAGTAGGTGACCTTGGCTTCAATGATGATCTCCTCGTATGAATCAAGTTCATCATCTTCTCCTGCCACCTCGATCGCAGTCATTGACCTATTATCATCCTCATCAATATCAGTAGCTCCGGAAACCACACTTATCACCTCAAAGGTGACATCATGTCGAGCTGGCCGAGAAGCGGTCATAGTCTTCTCAGCCTGAGACACTCCAGGAACCACATCGATATTCACGCCACCAGAGTAGTTCATTTCCATACCCATCTCCATCGTTGAGAAAGAAACGGAGAAAGATGCACTGCCAGAAGGAAGAAGCAAATCGAACATTCCATCTGAAGTAGGTGGTAATTCAATGACGATTCCGTCTCCAAGGTCCAACTCGACCACTGGAGTGCCATTCATCACAGCGCCCTCCACCTCGGTCTCTCCAAGATGATGTTGTTGAATCCGGAAATCATCCCATTCACTGACGATGGAGACCCAGCCGCCATTGCTCATCTCAATATCGACCGAACCGCCGTCAGAGACATTCGCACTCAACTGGCCGATAGCGACTGAATAGTCACTCTCACCCGCATTGTCATGAATAGCCCAAACCGCCCAATCACCTGGTGTGACTGAGGCATTCCATTCAAGCGTCGTTCCATTCAATGTCACATCGGCGAGTACAATCTCAAGATCCCTGCCAACCACTGGATAGAGTTCAACCGTGGTGTTGTCTAGAATGGAGGCATCACCAAGCAGATGGGTGACTTCTCCAGAAACCGATACATTCCCTGCTGTCAATGCAAGGTCCTCTGAGAGATGAGTAGAATTGACATTGAGGCCATTCTCATAATATGAAGAAGTGAAACCTTCCTTGCTCACATTAATTGAGTAATTGGTCAAGATTGGGGCGAATAATTTCCAGACACCATCAGCATCTGTGGTCAGGTTCGTGGTCAGATTCTCACTCACAATCTCCACCAGCACGTCTGGAATACCCTCATGATTGTTCTGGACATCATTTCCATCAAGGTCCCAGAATATCATTCCCCCGATCAAAGTGGTCTTGGTGGCCGTAAAGTTGTAGTACATCTGTTCCGATGCGTTGAGAATTGATATGTTCTCAACATATTCGCCCTCTTCTATCAGCCAGCGGTCTGTGGTGGTTGAACGATTGAAGAAGAAGGTCCATTCTCCAGTGGTCAAGGTTCCTGCGGCGATTCCGTCTGCATCACTCGGACCAATGCTTACATTCCGGAATCCATCTTTGCTTACCGCAGTGATAGTGTATCCAGACAGAGATATGCCAGTCTCTGCCTCAGTCAGGTTGACCGAGATATTTGTCGAACTGACCGAGTTCCAGAGGAGGTTGGTACGGTCGCTGGATTCCGAGATGTTCAACAATTGTTGCATCTCAAGGAAGTAGTCACTTCGTTGATCCTGATGCAGGACAACATGCCAATCACCTATGGGGACATAACTCTGTAGATGTCCAGTCTCATTGGAATCCACATCAAAGAACTCATCATTGTCAACATTGTAGAATTTGATACTGGCATTATCCAGACCTTCTGTCAGGTGCATCACCTGTGCAGTCATCAACCATTCAGGCTCGAGTGGGATGAGGAATGGCTCCTCTACTTCTCCCAAAGGTACCTTGAGATTGAAACAAGGGGCTTCTGAGCCTTGAACTGAGCATGACTTGGTGGTCTGGAAATCCATCCGTGCAGACTCATTGCTGATGTTCTGAGAATTGATGATGACCTCGTATTCACCTGCTTCTATTTCCAAAGTGAAATTCCCTTCATCCCATCGTCCATCGTCTGCAGTTATATTCTCTTCATCTCCATGATCCACGAATATCGGCCTGAGTGTGAAATCCACGCTGACTGCAGTTCCATTCTCATAGACTCCATCACCAATAATATCCAAGAATGTCTGTATAGTGATGAATGTCAAAGCTGCATCTTCTCCAACCATGGTCCACTCACCACCATCAACACCACCAGAGACATTGAATGAGATATCGCTGATCGCCAATTCTTCAATTGATACGTCAACGGAATAGTTACCATATGGTAGGAAGAACTCAAAACCTCCAGATGCGGTACTTAAGGAAGACCAAGATACTCCGGATTCATTGTTTGTGGCCACTATCTCAGCCGGCCTCCAATCAGGAATCTTCTCATCCCAGAGTGTTTCGTTATCATAGATCATCAATTGACCAACGCGCGAAGCAGAAGGTTCCATTGTTAGATTCAAATCTTTGAAATCAACTCCGAAAGTTCCATTTTCAAAATCCCACGAGTAGTCTCCGCCCAGAACAATGGCATGCAGTCTGCTCGCGGTTGAAATCCTCTTAGGAGAAACTGTGGTGAAACTGAACTCTACACCCGCAGGTAATCTAGCCTCAAAGACACCATCGTAATCAGTGGTATCATAAAGAACAAGGTTACCACTCCGCATGGTGACATTCACTCCGCTGATATTCTCAAAGTGATGTTCCCAATCCCTATGGAGATTGTACACCTCCCAATCATCAGGAGCCACCACCTGACCCGAAACTTCGACTGCAACGATGTAACTCTTGTCATCGAGGACGACATCCTCTTCGAGCAATTCGAAATCAAACCATAGCATGTGCGTCTCATTGCTCATATCGGAAATGATCCAATGACCCCACGGAGACTCGTATTCCACCAAACCATTTTCATCGGATGATATCTCAAATGGAGGGAAATCATCATTCATGGATTCAACCATCATGGTGCGATTAGAAACATCCCAAGCAATCGTGTCTCCCGCAGCGTTCAAAGCGGTGGGTAGAAGGTTGAAACTGACATCAGAATGTACTGGAATTTGCATATTGACTTCAAATTCCTCACTTTCATCTCCCACTGACAATGTCATGTTCAATTCATACCATCCATCATCATCAAGGTCGAATCGGTAGTAATATTCACCCTTGGTGAGAGGCCCATATTCGAAAGTTCCATTTTCATCGGTCTCGATGATGATAGCATTGTCAACTCCTAGTTCTGTGTCTATCAATTCGAAACTGTTGTTGAGGAATAGATTGCCAGTTATATCCGACATTGTATCTGTGAAATATGAACCCGGCATTGTCAACTGCAAGTCGAATTGTGGGTGGATCTTAACTTCAACGGGCTGAGGAAGCAATACCTCCTTGCCATTGTCCAATTGGGCGATCATGTTGTATGTCCCGGGTGCCAGACCACTGATGTAGAACGAACCAGGTTCTACAATTGGCCCAGAGAATGTACCGATACCCCTGAAAAGACCGGTACCATTGATGGTTCCAGTTCCATCAAACATTCCGATTCCCTCAAAGGTCTCGCCTTCCATATAGGTGGTGAATTGCACACTTCCATTTGCTGTCATTCTACCACTGGCGTTGAACGTCCCATTGAACAAATAGGTATTCAACTCCCCTTCGCCTCCTCCCTGTTCAAACAGACAGGACTCCCAACTACCATTCTCAAATGCATTGAACTCATCTCCATCGCCAGGACATGCCTCGATACTGTCATTATCTGCAACATCGAAGGGATTGGCCTTGATGCGGCCCTTTCCACTCCAACTACCATCATCGGTGTAGGTTTGTCCATGATCGATTATTCGAGTGTAGTTACC
>CALCOQ010000077.1 GCA_937897005.1 uncultured euryarchaeote | reverse complement strand
GCTTCCCTCGAGGATATTGGTGCAATCACCCCATACGATGTATGTCCATTGAGGTACGGTTCATCCATCAATGATTTCGTAGGATGCATTGATTCCGATGGAGATGGCTGGTCCGATGATGGAGATGACATGCCAAATGAACCGACCCAGTATCAGGACAGCGATGGAGATGGCTGGGGTGATGATCCGGATGGTATGAGGGCAGACGAGTATCCCTTGGACTCTACACAGTGGCAGGACACCGATGGTGACGGACACGGAGACAATCAGGCTGGAACAGATTCTGATGCATATCCACTCGACCCTACTCAGTTCCGTGATTCTGACGGTGATGGATATGGAGATTCTGCGAATGGCAGCAATCCGGATTCCTGTCCCAATGCCTACGGCACTTCATTCAGGGACTCATTGGGTTGCGTGGACATTGATGGAGATGGTTGGTCCAATCTGAGCGATATCGATGATGGAAATGCGGAGATCTGGTCAGACCTCGACGGAGATGGTTTCTATGACCAACCCGGTTTTGAGAACAGCGATGACTGTGTCAATCAGGCTGGTACCAGTCAGATGCCGTGGCGAGGTTGTTCTGATATCGATGGTGATGGAATAATGGATCTTGCTGATCTGGATGCGGATGGTGATGGAGTTTACAATGCTGATGAACTTCAGGCTGGTGGAGCGGAAGGAAAGTCGTACGATATCTTCAACAGTTCTTCAACCCCAACAGATATTGATGGTGATGGTTTGCCTGATTCACTTGATGATGACAAAGATGGTGATGGTTTCCCTAATGACATGGAGAAGGAGAGAGGTAGCGACCCCAATGATGCTGCTTCTACACCAATGAATATCTATGGAGATGCATCGACTGGAATCTTCTATGTTCCCGGTGAAGGATTCAAGTCTTCATATGATTCGGATGGATATGAGATTTCAGTATCTCTGTTGGTCGATATTCTGACCAGCGAGATGTTGCTTCCTCTGCTGATGATTCCACTCACGTTCATGGCGATGATGCGAAAGAGGTTCAGATACAGAAGATTCCGTAAGCGCCTTGATCAGGCTGATTCAATGGAGGATCTGGAAGGGGCTGAAGAGGCGCTTGATGTGATGATAACAAAACGTAAGTTGAAGGTTGAGCAGGCCATGTTGCTACGCAATCAATTGGAAAGAATGTGGGTTGACTATGATGATGATGAGCCAGATTCCGACACGGGAAGAGGTTCAGGCGGTTTCGATTCATTCCAACCCTCATCATCCGAAGTACAGAAGAGTGGCCGATATTGAGATCTCTTGAATGCAGGTCCCCTCAGTTCGCCCATCAATCGTCACTGAAACAGCAGTCGGAGAGATAGCATCATCACAGGGGATACGTGCTGGCAGGCAATGCGTTTTGGTCTTTTTTTTTGAAATTCAATTTCCGCGTCGTTGTTTTGATGGTAAGGTGTATGGCGAAGTACCCGTTCCCAGTGCATGATGCGAACCGCGGTAGCATTGGTCATTCTGCTGCTGGCAGCGCCATTCGTCGCTTTTCCGGTGTCAGCGAACGGCACCCCTGACATGACCATCTCGATGCTGGATCGTTTCCAT
>CALCOQ010000076.1 GCA_937897005.1 uncultured euryarchaeote | reverse complement strand
TCTTCTGCTTCTGCGCTTCAGAGGTTGCAACGAACTCGATGCGGGGCTTCTTGTCTTCAGGACTTCTTGTCATCAAATCATAGTTGGATGGAGGCCCTATATTAACCCGTTCCGTAAAATGAATGCTCGTAGCGGGATTCGAACCCGCGTGACCGCCTCGAAAGGGCGGGATGATGGACCGGGCTACACCATACAAGCAGCAGCCCAACGGGCATGGGTTCCATCCATGAAGGTTCCCACTGGCTCATTCCTCGGAAGCAGTGCCTTCAGGGACCAACCCCTTCCACCAGTTCCATGCCAGTATACTGACGAGGATCCCTCCCAGAAGGAGGCTACCCATCATGAATTCATTATCGATGAACCATTGCAGAGCCGAGAGTACCTGGTCTCCATAGATGCCGATGAGTATGGCTTCCAGCCCGAATCTGATACCACGTCCCAAGAGGCCAGCGATGACGAAGGAGCGCTTGTCCATCTCGCCCATTCCTGCCACCCAACCAAACACCTTGTAGGGAATCGGAGATACAGCAGCAATGAATATCCCAACCGTTCCATAGCGCTCGGTCAATGCTTCCAGTCGCATGACTGAGGAACGACTGGCATAGCGGTCGAGCAGACTTCTTCCCCATTTCTGACCTAGCCAGTAGCCCACCAATGAACCGGCAACACTGGTCACCGTCACCACCATCCATAACCACAGGATGAGGCTTGTTGTACCCTCAGCATTGATCAATTGTGGAATATACATGAGGTCTGGAGGAACTGGCTGGATTATCGCTTCAGTGAATGATATCAATCCAAGTGATGCAGCGCCGAACTGGGCGAACCAATCAAGGATGGAATCCTCCATGCCTCCGAGAATGCCCATGTCTGCTGGCCGGACCTGCTGCATATGAAGCATGATGCCTCTTAGTCAGGAAGGAACCAAAACATCGAGGCTGCACGCTTCGCCGATGGTCGAGGTCCTCGATACCGCTGCCTTGCTGTTCTGGCCCCCAGAACGGTTGGTCACGGGAATCTGTGCAGAGAGTCAGATGGAGGAGTTGCGAAAACTCTCGGAGCCGCGTTTCCTGTTGGTGCAATCGAATCCTCCTGAATTCATGAGTCCGGATGAAAAGTCGCTGTTGGCAGCCAGAGAAGCCGCTTCCAGAACGGGAGACCTGAATGGACTCTCACCAGTCGATATCGAGGTTCTGGCATTGGCATTGGATAATCAAGCGACTCTTCATACTGATGACTATCGTTTGCAGAACATCGCCCGCAACGAGGGTCTTGAAGTCAAGCCAGTGAATACCAAGGGAATCGGCAAGGTTTGGCGCTGGCAACTGCGCTGTACTGGTTGCAGGGCCACCACCGATGTTGATTCAAAGAGTGAGAACATCTCCGATTGTGAGATCTGTGGAAGTCCGCAGCAACTCAAGAAAGCCCGTTGAATCTGATGAACAAGCCCGTTGAATCTGATGGGCCGGTCATTCCTCGGTATCGAGAGCTTCTAGAGCCTCGACCTTGGAACGCAGGCTCTTGGTATCCATTCCAGCAGGGTCGATACCAACCGCTTTTGCTCTTTCTGCAAGTGCCTGCTCAGGTGTTCTACCTCCCGCTTCAAGGTCTGCTTGAGTGTCTCGCGGCAATTCAGTGATCTCTTTGAGTCCCTTGTGGAATTCACCCTTGGATTGGCCGATTGAACGTGCCATCTTGGGCAGGCGTTCGGCGCCAAACAAGATGAAGAAGAACACCAGTATGATGATGAGTTCGGTGGAGCCCAGTGAGCCGACCATTTCTCTGCCTCATCCCTGCCGTGTGGACTTCAGTGTTCAAACGTTGCTACTCTCATCCCCCAGAAACTGGTGGAAGCAGAGCCAGTTCTGAGCCTTCGCTCAATATCGCTTCAGGAGAGCACATCTCGCCATCGATGGCAAAGGTCAATCCAGCATTCATCCAGTTGCTGATACCTAATTCTTCGACCACCATTCGTGGTGTGGTTGCTCCGTCGAACAGCATCGTTCGCGACTTCCAGCCGAGTTGTTCAGCCAGAGGACCGAAACAGATGATGTTGACCTGCACGCCACTCCCTCTTGGAGGTGGTTCTTCAGTCTGTGCATCATGGCCTTGCTTATGGTTCAGAACTCTATCGCGGGTCCATGGCGGCGGTCCTTGAGGCACAGAGCGTGTGGAAGATATACGAAACCGGGTCGAATCGGGTAGAGGCTCTCAGAGATCTGAACGTCTCGATCCAGAATGGAGAGATGGTGGCTGTGATGGGCCCAAGTGGTTGTGGTAAGACCACACTGCTCAACTGTTTGTCCGGACTCGATGACCTGACCGCGGGAGAGGTCTTTGTCGAAGGCTCCGCTTTGTTCAGTTCGGGAGACCGGGTTCGAACCAGACTGCGGGCTGAACACTTCGGTTTCATATTCCAGAGTTTCAACCTG
>CALCOQ010000075.1 GCA_937897005.1 uncultured euryarchaeote | reverse complement strand
GTGTTTCCACACATGATTGCAGGAATCATCTTCCAGAATGGGACTGCGGCTGGGAAGTTGCAGGCATTGATTATGCCGCACACACCCAGGGGTCTGCGATAGGTGAAGAGTTCCTTGTCTGGAAGTTCGGAATTCACCGTCTGTCCATACAATCTTCGCCCTTCGGATTGGAAGAACAGGCAGGTGTCTATCGCTTCTTGAACCGAACCTGCAGATTCCTTCAATGTCTTGCCGATCTCACGAGTCTCCAAACGTACGATCTCATCCTTGTGCTCCATCAGCAAACGGCCCATGTTACCGATGATCTGACCTCTGGTGGGGGCTGGAGTCGCTGCCCAACCAGAGAAGGCAAAATGTGCAGCGTCCAGAGCAGTGGCGACGTCTTCACGGGTCGAAAGAGGAAACTCTCCAAGAGTATCAGAAAGGTTGGCTGGATTTGATGAGGCAAAGGTCGAGCCATCACTGGCCTGTGTCAGTTGTCCAGCGATGATGTTCCAGCCACGTATGCATGGAAGTCCTTCGGGATTGTCGTTGTTCAGGATTTCAAGTCCGGTTTCAAGAACGTGCACCATGAAATCACGAGAGGAATCCACATCATCAATCCTCCCTTTCCGGTTTCAGGATTCAAGGCTGTGGAACCTACGCTTTCAGCCACCTTTTCTCTGATAGGCAAGCATCACGTGCGCAACATCGGCCTGATGGCGTGCCAATTCACGGAAACCCGCTCTTTCAGCCAGTAGAGTGACGTCATCCGGGCTGAATCTTGCATGCTCAGAGAAGTGTTGGAACATGTCTTCATCCAAGGCTGGTTCCTGTTCTTTTCGAGCAAGATATTCGGACAGCGGGTGTCGGCACCAATCATAGATGAAAAGTCGTCCTCCAGGGCGGATTAGACGTGCAGCATTTTCCAATAGGTGAAATGGATTTGGCAATTCGTGAAGTACCATGCTGGAATGACCGATTTCAAAGGTACCTTCGATGCTCTCCGACCAATCGGAACTAGAGAGGTCCAGAGCGTGAACAGTGGCTTCGATGTCTTCGGCGGTGGAACGTGCGGTTTCGAGCATGACTGGAACCAATTCGACAGCGTGAAGATCCATCTCAACTTCTGGGTACCTCGCTTTGATCATCGGTAGCCAACCACCCGGGCCAGTGCCGAGGTCGATGACCCTGGCATCATGTACCATTGCCGGAGCAACCCAGGTGGTGAAGAAATCCCAATATTCTTCCGCGAATCTATTGACTTGAGTCTCGACCATCAAATCATGGAACATCTGGAAATCACGATGATGTTCCTCAAGATGCTTCAGGGTGTCCATGTTTCCCCGAAGATAACTCATCATTTAGGGATTGACCCGAACTGAGCGTGTCATGAATCCCGCCTCAATTGTTGATTCTTGCCCATCCAAAGTGTTGGCCTAAATTCCATGATGATGGCAAACTGAATATTGAAGGGGTTTTTGAGCCTCGCTGCTTTCGTCGGTGTGGTAGAGGGTTGTAATTGGCTGGTAAAGGGGAATCACTCAGTCTCAGGGTGGCAAAAGCCATCCCTAGCGATGTTGGTCACGGGCGGGCCCGAATCTCCGGTGACAATTCTCTAGGTCTGAAACCCGGTGACATCGTTGAGATCAAGGGTGAGAAGCGCAGTACTGCAGCCATGTATTGGCGTGCAAGGCAAGAAGATTCAGGCATGGATATAGTCAGGGTTGACGGAATCATACGCAAGAACGCGGGGGTCAGTCTTGGCGACCGAGTGGCGGTGAAGAAGGTGAATGCCAAGGCATGTTCCAAACTGGTCCTGTCTCCGGTCATGGCGAACAAGCAGAAGGTGAAGTTCGGTTCAGGTATCGAGGGTTTTGCGCGCAGAGGATTGAACAAGCGTCCAGTCGTGGCGGGAGACCGCATCTTCATTCCAGGAATGACCTTGTTCGCTGAAGCATTGCCTTTCGCAATTCTACAGACCACCCCAAAGGGAATCGTCCAGGTTCATAATGAGACTGATATCATCATCAAGGATGAGTCGATCGATGAAGAGGATGTGGGAGCATCATCGGGAATAACTTACGAGGACATTGGCGGTATCGGCATTCAACTGCTCAAGGTTCGGGAGATGATCGAACTTCCTCTCAAGCATCCAGAATTGTTTCGCAGACTGGGAATAGACCCCCCCGCGGGTGTTCTGCTGCATGGTCCGCCTGGGACTGGAAAGACGATGATCGCCAAGGCGGTCGCCACCGAGACCAACGCCCACTTCACTGCAATCAATGGCCCTGAGGTCATCAGCAAGTACTACGGAGAATCGGAGAAACAATTGCGCGAGATATTCGATGAAGCGGCCAACAATGCACCTGCAATCGTCTTCCTCGATGAAATTGATTCCATCTGTCCCAAGCGCGAAGACGTCTCAGGTGAGGTCGAGCGAAGGGTCGTTGCACAGATGTTGACCTTGATGGATGGTATGAAGGGCCGAGAGAATGTGATAGTCATCGCTGCCACGAATCGTCGTGACGCCATAGACCCTGCATTACGAAGACCCGGCAGGTTCGATCGTGAGATCGAGATAGGTGTGCCAGACCGTCTGGGGCGCAAGGAGATCATCGATGTCCACACGAGAGGGATGCCGATAAGCGATGATTTCGATGTCGAATGGGTGTTGGAGAATTCCTATGGATTCGTCGGCGCAGATATTGCTGCACTTGTCAGAGAATCTGCAATGAAGGCACTGCGCCGTTATCTTCCTGAGATTGACCTCGACAAGGACACCATTCCTCCAGAGGTTCTG
>CALCOQ010000074.1 GCA_937897005.1 uncultured euryarchaeote | reverse complement strand
TGACAGCGACTTTGATCATGTTGATACATGTGGCAGGAGGTGGTGAAGTTGATTCGATCAATATCAATAGAATCGTCTCTGCATTATTGCTAATCTCCTTCCTGTTGGTAATGTCATACATCGTTTTCGGGCCATCGGTGGTATCGAAGGAAGAGCATGAAGCAATCTCGAACAACGAGGAATGACGGGGTGGCTTCAATGCCGCATAATCGGCCTCGCGATACAGATTGCGACCCCCCTCCCTTAAGTATGGGTGAATACGCATACGTTACGGGATGGGGTGCCCATGAGCGTCAGCGACAGCGAAGATTCAACGGTCATGAGAGGCCGTGAAGAGCGAAGGCATTCCGGTGACGGTTTATCTCTTTCATCGCTGCGGAATCAGATGACCAGAGCAGCCAGCCCAACATTGGATTCAACGGTTCAGCGTAGTGCCAGGTTCCGAGAAGAAGAACGCCTACGAGCCCGTCTGCGTAGGGATAGACACCTACGTCTGAAAGCACAATCAGAAAGGATATCCGCTATGCAGGATGTGATCGCCAGTGAACTCAACCAACAACATGAGATGACACTTTCTCAACTCGAACGTGAACTTCGCAAAGAAATGGAAGATGAACTGGCGCAACTCGAGATCGAGGCCCTCGGAAAAGAAGAGAAGGATATCCGTGAGCGTCTAGAGTTACAGTTACAGCGCGAAGTGGATTCGATGCGTGAACAACTTGAAGTTGAACAAGAACGCCGACTTGAGGAAAACCGTCAACACATGCGTGGTAGACTCGAACAGGATATGTCCGATAATCACCAACGCCGCCTAACCTTCCAGAAAGAGCGGATGGAGATTGAGTACGACCAGGCTCTCCAGAGTCGAATTCGAGATATGGAAGCAACCATTGAATCGGAACTGGAGATTCATTTCTCTCATGTTGAGAAGAACGAGGTCGATCGTCTAGAAGAAGAGAACATGTCTCTTCTTTCGGAACGCGAGGAACAATTACGAATCGGTATTCGTCGACGTCTTGAGAATCAGTTACGAGAGCGCATGCGCTCGCGAGAAGCCCGACTTCGGGCAGAATATGAAAGACGAAGCAGAAGGCTGGAAGAAGAAGTTGCTCAGCAACTGCAATCGGATATCGAACAGGATCTACGAAGAGAGACCGTGGAACTTGAAGACAGGATGCGAGAAGATGTCGAGATGGCAGTCGCTCGTCGCCGAGACGAATTACGTCTACAGATCAACAGGGATCTGTCGGAATCTTATGCTGACAGATTGGCATCCCGCAAAGAAAGACTGCGAGAAAAATATGACTTGACCTTTGGTCAAGCAGTTGAGAGCATCAGCAGAGAGATAACTGAAGATATCGAAGGCGAGATGAACCGCCGACTGGAAGAAGAGTTCGCCGCCTATCGAATGGCAAGAGAAGCCGAGATACAGAATCGCCTTTCCAGATTCCGATATGACCAGGAGAATGATATCAGAGATAAACTCGATGTCAAGTTTGGAGATGAGAAGAAAGATTGGGTCGAGAGATTGGAGACTGAATTCCAATCACGTGAAAAGGCTGCCATGAAGGCGATCATGTCTGAGATTGATGCGCAGATGCGCAACGAGCGTCTGACATTCGAGACCGACCTTGACCTGATTCGAGACGAGACAACTCTCGAACTTGAAGTAGATATGGAAGATCGCCTCAAGGAATTCCGCACCTCCAAGGAAGACCAGATATCGAGTCAACTCGAACAACAGCTCTCCAAGCGTGAGGAGATCATGCGCAACAAGGCACTCATCGAGATCCGAAGGAAAGAAAGTCAGATCCGTGCCGAGATAGAATCGCAACTCGGCATCAAGCGGGCTGAGATCAAAAACCGCCTCGGACAACTTGGAGAGCAAATGGATGCATTCCGCGGAATGGCGGAATCAAAGATGCGGGAATCCATTGAAGAGAAGATGCAGATGGAGATCGATGCCGATTCGGATATGCTGACTGAAAAAGAGCAAGAATTCGCTCGCCTTCAGAGCGAAGAAGGAAGAATCGCCAAACAACAGTCTTGGCTTTCAGCAATTGCTGGTCAACCCGGCGGTGCAGCCATTGGTGGATTGGGCGACCCAAGCAAATTGGGTGCAAGAGCAGATCCTCTCACGGCAGCTGGAGGAAGAGTACCCCTCGGTGGATTGGCTGGTGGACCTCGAGGGCCTGCAATACCAGAATTGAGACGACGCCCATTGGCTGATCAAGGTGGACTGATGGCTCGTCCAACACAACCTCCACTTGCTGGAGGGCCTGCCCCTCAAGCAATTCAACCAGTACAGAGAGTAGTGAGAGAACCACTGCCTCCTGCTGGCCCAGCACGAGCCGATGCAACTGAACCAATGTCATTTGATCCAAGGCCCGACCTCCCGGCTGCGGCGCCCGTTCAAGCACCACCTCCTGTTCAAGCACCTCCTGTACAAAGACCGCCTCCGGTCAGTGAAACGGTAGAGCCCAGTGTTCCAGAGATATCCCCCGGAGGAATGGTTGTTCCTGCAAGATCTCCAGTCTCACCAGGTATGATTCCTCCAAGGCTACCTGACGCTACACCGATTGAGGAAGATACGGAAGAGGCACTGCCAACACCTGTGGGCAAGGAGATAACCACCGAGGTTGCTCCTTTGATCCCTACCTCCACAACCGTGCTGAAGCCTCAAGAGAAAACTCCTGAGAGAGTCACTGCACCACTGACACCGGTTTCAACAACGGTATTGACTCCATCCACAGAGACATCTCCCAC
>CALCOQ010000073.1 GCA_937897005.1 uncultured euryarchaeote | reverse complement strand
CTGATAGAGGTCCAACTGTAGACATAATTCACTGTTCCAATCATTGATACTGGAATAATCAACCGGTATCTGCTGGAAGGTTTCATTATCTTCTGTGTTCCAACCGTTGATATTCACTGTTCCTTCATCAATACTTAATGGAATATCTGAACAGCTTCCCTGATTTGCCTCGATCAAACGCCACTCAATATCATAATCAAGGCCATTAATCAATTGTGCAGAATACCCTGCAGTCAATGATTGATTCATTGAATCGATATTCAAGAAGGCTTGAACCGAAGGTTGACCATCATTGTTTCCCGTGTTTCCATCGGGGTTGATGAACTGAGTATTTATGGCTCCCCATACACGGATAGTAGAGATAGAAATTTCGTAATGAGTCCCAAATGAATCGGTTGAATCAAGACAATTCAATCTTAGAAATCTAGCCTTTGGAAGCGGCAATTGAGATGCAGCACCTTCCCAATAATTGCCATTCATAGATTCTTCTCCACGAATGAAAGTACTGAGATGAGTCCAAGCATCAGCAGAACTCTCTCTATACTCGACGGAAATCTCTCGTGGGAAACTTTCTGGCTCCGTGACAGTTACATGGAAATCCATCCATCCGAAATATTCAATTCTTCCAAAGTCGACTTCAATCGTAGCAGGACAAGGCCCGCTGGATCGCCAATAAGTGCTTTCATCAGGTTGACCACCACTCCAGTCCAAGGCCAACGAAGCGGGATGCTCAGTTTCAGATGATGATGCCGTAATCGAAGTTTCAGGATCATCGGTGAGGAAATTATTCCAATCCATCGCCCAATTAGTTGTGTAACTATTGTTGTCCAAAGGATCTGTATTTGTAGTGAACTCAAAGGAGTCTGGCACTCCATCTCCATCGCTGTCCCAGTTGTCTGCATCAGTTCCAAATTCATCTTCCATCGAATCTGGCATCCCATCGCCATCGCTATCCAGTGGAGTATTATCAGGATCCAGAGGATACTCTTCAAAGCAATCCAGAACCCCATCACCATCGCTATCAGAATTGGTTGAATTCAGTCCAACCATTGATTCCCAATAATCATAACAATCATCATAATCATTATTCGGTGGAGCATCCCATCTTTTCAATGGTCTACCTGCATACATGAATTCATCATAGTCATCATGACCATCCCCATCTGTATCGATGTCGTCAGCGTTTGAACCAATGGCTCTTTCAAGAAGATCTGGCAATCCATCACCATCGGCATCATCTGGGAATATTCCAGCATCCGAGAAATTGCCCCCATACCAATACTCAAGCCAGTCGCTATATCCATCTCCATCCTCATCATCTGAATCTGTGGAGGAACCCCAGAATTCCTCAATATCATCTGGTGCATAATCGCCATCATTTGAATTCTCAGGGTAATATTCACCACATTGAACACCATAGCCAATAGAATCACCTGTGAGATCTGAATTCAACTTGATTTCAATGCAATACCTCGAATTTGTTCCTCCAATCGATGGTATGTGATGATAAAATGACAGTACTGACCACCATTCCGTTTCGGAGGTATCTACCCAAGACTGATTCTCAGTTGTAATCGACGAGACCTCAATGATTATTCCATTATGATTCAACGTTATTTGAGAAGTCATTGTCACCGCCAAACCAGACGGAAGTGGAGACATTGGAATCATTGTCGATAGTTTTGGCTCGGAATTCTCGACCGAGAAGGATAACTGTGGAGTGAAGTGATAGAAATCCTTTCCAAGGCCATTCCAAACCTGCCCACCGACAACATATCTTGGAGATGGGGCATCGTCATAATCACCATTTCCAATAACTCCTCCATTACCGAATCCCCAACACATTATCTGGTCATTAGCCATCAGAACACAACTATGTTCTCGACCGCTGCTGATCTCTAGAACTTCACTACCTGAAGGTAGATCAACCGCAACAGGTGAATGAGAATCCTGCCAAGAACCATCGCCCAAATATCCTCTGGCGTTGATTCCCCAACAATACGTAGAAGAATCTTCCAGCACCCCACATGAAGTCCCGATTCCTCCTACTGATACTGAAATTGCACCATTAAAGCCCGGAGGACCAACCAGTTGAGGTACATTTGCAGGATTTGTGGTTCCATCTCCTAATTGACCATTCATATGCTGACCCCAACAGTATATTTCACCATATTGACTGGCGATTGCACAAGTATGACGTGCGTCAAAACTTGAAACAACAACCTCCGCCCCTGTTACGATTGAAACCGGGGAAGTACGTGGATCATAGGTACCATCTCCAAGTTGGCCTTGGCCATTGTTTCCCCAACAGTATATTTCGCCATCTACACTGACAGCACACGAATGTTCAGAACCAAGTGAAACTGACTCAAAATCAACTTCTGAATCAATGATTACTGGAATAGATGCATAACCTCCTTGAGAGCCATTACCTAATTGCCCCAGATTGTTCTGACCCCAACAATAAATGTCACCAACATCGGTGACCACACAACTGTGAGCAATACCTGAGGAGATATCAATTGGATTCGCACCCTCTGGGAGTGCTACTTTTTCCCCTGGGACATTGCTGTCAGAAAGATTGCCGTTGCCTAATTTCCCATTATCTCCCCTACCCCAACAATATGCTTCATTGGAATCAGCAGTCACGATTGCACAAGTGAAACCTTCTGATGCGGAAACTGCCAATGGAACGGTTCCTGGAGGTAATTCAACATCATATTGAGGAGTCGCATAACCAGCGCTGAAATACTGTTGATTACCTAATTGCCCCCAATTATTGCTACCCCAACATCGCAAGGTCTCATTCTTCTGAATCGCACAATTGTGGTCATATCCAGTAGCCAGATTCTGTCCGCTGATTCCAGAATCACCGCCGCCAACAAGGTCGATGTCGGGGAGGCCATCAGCACCAGCACCGCCGGAATCGAGTTGATTGAGGTAGACCTGATTTTTTGATTGCTGTTCTCCAATT
>CALCOQ010000072.1 GCA_937897005.1 uncultured euryarchaeote | reverse complement strand
CCAAAGCAATTGTGGCACGATCTTTTGGATGAATGGTGTGATGAAATTGGCGATAAGGAGTTCTTTGGGGGAAGGGCACCATCTCTTGTTGATCTGGCTGCCTTCGGGTACATGCGTTCAATCTCTCCATTTTCCCAATTCTCTCAGTTAGAAGATCATGCGCGCGGCATGGCATGGTACAGGCGGGTTGAAACAACTCTGAAAGCATAGGAGGAGTTTCTCTGAGTGATTCTGAGAGTCTATTCGAATTGCCCTTCGTCGATATTCCTGAAGGGAAGATTCTGATAGGTAGCAACAAAGGTGGATTGATCCATGGTTCTGAAAGACCTCGATACCAGGCCCAAATTCAATCATTCAAAGTCATGGATTCATTGTTGACACGTAAGCAGTACGCCAAAATCATGGGTCGGGATGATGAAAGTGAGGAAAATGTGGATGACTTGCCTTGGGAAGAAATTGAGAACATTATCACTATCGTACAGGAGGAGATTGGAACCGAACACGAAGTCAGGTTGCCAAGCCATGCTGAGTGGTTGAGGTCTAAAGACCATCTTGGTTTTGAATTACCCTTGGCCTGTGAAGAAATATTGTGGGACCATCCTCACAACAATAACAGGGGAGCGCCGTTAGATGGGTGGCCAAGAATTGATGATAGGATGGAGAGCATGATGCGCCGATACCGGGTATGTATGAAATCACATCCAAAGAGATCTGGAATCGTTTTCAAATCTCAAACACCGATTTTCTCAGCCCAAAAGAATGCTCATCTCAGATTGCTGATACGCAGAAAGTCCGAGAGTGAATCAATCGTGATTCCAGAAGAAGCGGACTTCAATGCAATACTGAAACAAGAAGCGCTGTTCGCACTATTTATCGGGATAATTCCTTCATTTCTCATTCCGATCTTCAGGGGCTATTCTGACTATGTATTCGAAGGTTGGGCCAATCTCTTGTTCGGAGGAATCTGTTTCTCATTGGTCACTGCTACGATATGGCGGCCGCGTAGACCGACCTGGTATCTGAATGAAGGTGGAGGTGGATTAACTTCAAAATGAGAGTGATTCGGTCATTCATTTTTTTCCTTGCTGGTGATGCCTTCTTTACGAAATACGTCCATGACACAGATTGCTGACATATTGATGATATGCCTGACTCCATCTGCCTTGGCGACCACTTGTACAGGTTTGCGCATACCTGAAAGAATTGGGCCAGTCATATCGGCTTCCCCTAGTTGTTCAAGTAATTTGTAAGAAATATTTGCAGAGGCAAGATTCGGACATATCAATACATTCGCAGGTCCATCGAACTCCATGAACGGATAATCCATCTGAATGACTGGGTTCAATGCAGTGTCTGCCTGCATCGGGCCCTCGATGACGATTTCTGAGTCCATCTCTCTAGCGATAGCCATTGATTCCTCGATTCGGTCGGTTCGCTGGGCTTTACTGCTACCGAAATTTGAGAAGGACAGCATTGCCACCTTTGGCTCCACGCCGAAACGTCTTGCAACCTTTGCTGTTTGAACAGCGATTTCAGCCAATGTTCTACTGTCGGGATAGACATTGACTGTTGCATCTGCGAGGAAAATCACTCTTCCTTTCACTGTCATCATGTAACAACCGATGATGCAATGTGCATTAGGGTCTGCTCCAATGACCTCCAATGCAGGTTTGAGTACGTCTGGATATGCTCTAGTGACTCCTCCAACCATTCCATCCGCATCACCACTGTCAACCATTTGAGAGGCAAAGTACGGTCTACTCTTCAGCAACCTCTGAGCATCGTTGAAAGACAAACCTTTACGGTGGCGTTTATCGAACATTGCCTGCGCATATTTCGCTTCACGTCTCTCGTCCTTACGTGGATCGATGATCGTACATTCAAAGTTCAATTCTAGGTCATCCAGCATCTGCTGGATCTTGGTCTGACTACCCAGTAGAATCGGATGGCATATCTCCTCTTGTACCAATTCCGCAGCTGCTCTGATGACTTTCTCATCATCACCCTCTGGGAATACCAGTTTCTTGCCACTGCCCTTGACCTTGTTGATCACATTCCTCATCACGCTCCAAGTCAATCCTAGACGAGCCTCCAGTTCCTCTCGATATTCCTCATGATCGTATTCCATCTTGCTGAGTTTGGCCACTCCTTCTTCAACCGCGGCTTGAGCCACAGCACTGGCTTCCCAGATCAATACTCGTCTATCGAATGGTTTGGGGATGATGTATTCTTTTCCAAATTGAAGTGGTTCTCCACCATAGGCATTGATCACGTCTTCAGGGACCGGTTCTCTGGCTAATTCGGCCAATGCCTTGGTTGCAGCCATCTTCATCCCTTGAGTGATGTCCTTGGCACGAACATCCAAGGCTCCTCTGAAGATATATGGAAATCCGAGTACATTGTTCACCTGATTGGGAAAATCAGACCGTCCTGTTGCGATGATGGCATCTGGTCTGGCTTTACTTGCAACATCCGGCATGATCTCTGGCTCAGGGTTTGCAAGAGCGAAAATGATTGGATCAGGAGCCATTTTCTCAACCATGGTTGCATCGACAAGCCCTCCTTTTGAGAGTCCAAGAAAAACATCGGAATCAATCATTGCAGAGGCGAGATCTCCTTCTGTGATATCCTTGGCAAATCCTGCCTTGTATTCATTCAATTCACCAGATTCCAAACGTTTCTTGGTCAGTATTCCCTTGGAATCACACATGATTATATTCTCCATTTGAACCCCTAAAGCGATGTAATGATTGGCACATGCGATGGCACTGGCGCCCGCACCAGCGATGACCACTTTGAGGTCGGATAATCGCTTTCCTTGTAACTCTGCAGCATTGAGTAATGCCGCACCCGTGATAATCGCCGTACCGTGTTGGTCATCATGCATGACTGGAAT
>CALCOQ010000071.1 GCA_937897005.1 uncultured euryarchaeote | reverse complement strand
GGCCTCGTTCAGGATCATGGACATAGAGAACCAATTCAGAACCCTTCAGCCACCTATCGACCTGTGGTTGAGTGACAAAACGAGTGTACAACAGACCTGGAAGTCTGAAACCATACCTGACCGCGCGGTAAGGCAAACTATCCTTGAGTGGCATATTGACCTCAACCCGTGTGGCTGAGTGAATCGTTCTTGATATTATTGGACCTGACAAATCAGGGATGTGTTTTTCTGTTGGAGCAAACACGCCATTTTGAGCCTCATGCCCTTCCTAGATGCTCAGCAGGTCAAGTTTCACCGTCAACAACTGATGGAACTGGGATACACTGTGGTCAAAGGAGTGTGGAACGAAGATTTTACCTCCGAGATGAGGGATTGGTCAAACACCCTCATCGACAAGAATCCTCCCGATGAGAAGTTCCGTTTCCAGGGAAGTGACATCCACATCTTCACCGAGGACAGATGGGACAGAAGGGTACACCTTGAATTGAGTTCAACTCGTATGCCAGACGCCAATGCAGCGAGAATGATTGACCATCCAACACAGGCACAGGTATGCAAGGATATGGGATTCGGTCTCACATCAGCACAGGAATGGGTGATCTTGCTCTCAAAGCCGCCGGATGCGCTGCAATGTTATTGGCATCAGGACTACACCAACTGGAACAGTCCTGAATCCCTGACACCGTGGCCTACAGTCCTCTCATTGGGATACTATCTCAGTGACACCAACCGCAGCAATGGTTGTTTGAGAGTCATCCCTGGTTCGCATCGTCGTCGCCATGAACTGCACGACCTTATCCCCACTCCTCATGATTCTGAAGTTCAGCAGATGACCGACCTTTCAGGCCCAACTTTCTCTGAACATCCTGATGCGATTGACATCGAGGCCTCAGCAGGAGATCTGGTCCTCGTGGATGCGAGACTTTTACACAGCACATGGGACAATATCTCAGAGGAAAGAAGAACCCTGCTGTTGATGTGGCAAAGAATCTTCCAAGATGGGGCCATTCCACCATGGTGGGAAGGTGAACTACCCATCCCTCTTCGCAATCTCGACCCACAGGAGAAATACGAGGAAACAAAGACTCCAGGGGATTTGCTGAGGCCTTGAATGGGCTGGTGTAGGCCGGGAAATCAATGCTAACCTTTGTTTGCTCTAATCCAGCCGCCCACCCCGGAGGGGTGGAGAATGGACAGGCACAGGCTGCCAATGGCCGAAGGTTCAACGGCTGCTGAACGACGTACTGAGCGCTTACAGGCACGTCCAAGACTACCCGAATGGTTTCGTACCGCTCTTCCTACCGGAGAGCGTCTGAAAGCCTTCAATGAGACTCGCAACAACATCGATGACAACATGTTGGCAACGGTTTGTCAGGAAGCGCGTTGCCCGAATATCCATGAGTGTTGGGGAAGGGGAACTGCCACCTTCATGATCGCTGGTGAAGAATGTACGCGTGGCTGTCGTTTCTGTGCTGTTGGCAGTATCAAGAATCCACCTCCTCTAGACCCTGAAGAGCCACAGAGATTGGCGGATTCCGTCAAACGCATGGGTTTGGAACACGCCGTGGTCACCGTTGTCAATCGTGATGACCTGGAAGACTCTGCTGCTGGCCATTACCGACAATGTATCGAGGCGGTTCACCACACTTGCCCAGATACTTCGCTTGAGTTATTGTGTTCAGATCTGGCCGGGGATCTCGATGACCTGAAACAACTTCTCACAGACCTTCCCCTCGATGTCTTCGCCCACAATGTGGAATGTGTGCCTAGATTGGACAGAACCGTGAGGGACCATCGTGCATCATTCGTTCAATCTCTGGAGATTCTCAGACAAGCCAAGTTGTTGCGGCCGGATATCCTGACCAAATCATCGCTCATGGTCGGCATGGGGGAAAGCCACGACGAAGTCGTGGAGGTCATGCATATGTTACACGATGCGGGTGTGGACCTGTTGACACTTGGCCAATACCTACAACCCAGCGAGCAACATATGCAAGTAGTTTCATTCCCCGAGCCTGAACAATTCGACCTCTGGGCGGAGATGGCACTTGATATTGGATTCAAAGGAGTGGCCAGTGGTCCATTGGTTCGCTCTTCATACCGAGCGGGCATCTTGCTGCGAAAGGTCAGAGGAGTTGATGAAGGAGCATCAATTCCGGATGCTGCTCTGGTAGCAGACATCACTGAGAGCGAATTGTGAAATGCCGACAATAAATGGGTGGAAACATGGTGGGTGAAAGAGAACTGGAGACGGCTACTCCCTTCAGCGTCGGAAAGCCCCCCGCTCGTCCAGACCAAGAGCCGGGATTCGCTGCTTGGCCATGGTCTCCTGCCGACCTTACCCGCCCTGATCCTACCACCTGCAAAGCTGAAGACACCGACGCTCATGCGCATGGATTACTCAGAGTTCTCGATGATGATGATCTAGCAAAAGGTGAATGGGATCCTTCACTTGATGATGAGACCCTTCTTGAGGGACTGGGTTGGATGATGCGACTGCGTATCTTTGATGAACGGATGATGAAGATGCAGCGAACCGGTAAACTATCATTCTACATGCGCTCATTTGGTGAAGAATGTATCGCCATCGCTCAGACCATGGCGCTTGAGACTCAAGACTGGATATTTCCCAGTTATCGTCAACCCGGTGCACAATTCGTCCGAGGCAGATCGATGATCTCGATGATCAACCATTGCATTGGAAACATCGAGGACAACGTCAAAGGAAGGCAGATGCCGGTTCACTACACCTGGAAAGAAGGTCGTTTCATCTCTATCTCCTCCCCGGTCGGCACACAATTCTCACAGGCAGTAGGGGTAGCCATGGCAAGTGCCTACAAGGGTCTGGATGAAGCCACCATCACCTGGATTGGAGATGGAGCTTCGGCAGAAGGAGACTACCATTATGCCATCAACTTCGCATCGACATTCAAACCCCCTGTCATCCTTTGTGTGGTCAACAACCAGTGGGCAATCTCAACCCACGCCAATCTGGCCACTGGCGGACGAAATTTCGCAGCCAGAGGATTGGCCTATGACATTCCATGCCTGAGGGTGGATGGGAATGATTTCCTTGCCTTGTATTCTGCAACGAAGTGGGCACGAGAGCGTATCAGTGCTGGACTTGGACCCACGCATATGGAGATCTACACTTATCGTGCTGGAGCACATTCCAGCAGCGATGACCCCAGTGTCTATCGCAATGAAGACGAGTTCAAATGCTGGCCTGGAGGAGACCCTATCGAGAGACTCAAGAACCACTGTATCAAGAAGGGCATCTGGAGTGAGAACAAGCACAACAAACTTGCTGAATTGCTCGATGATGAAGTGATGACTGCATACAAGGAAGCCGTCAAATTCGGAGATTTGGCGAATGGCCCCTATCCTCCAGCCTCCACGATATTCACCGAGGTCTACGAAGAAGTGCCATGGCATATCCAGGAACAAAGAGAGGAACTCGGCAAGTAAGGAGGTGGAATGATGACTGAGATGAACATGATACAGGCCCTCAATTCTGCCATCGATGACAGACTCTCCAACGATGAGAATGTGGTGGTCTTCGGGGAGGATGTAGGATTCTTCGGCGGTGTCTTCAGAGTCACTGATGGACTTCAGAAGAAGCATGGCGCCCATCGAGTCTTTGATGCACCATTGGCAGAAGGCGGATTCGCGGCGATGGCATTCGGGATGGGAATCAATGGCCTGCGCCCGGTGATGGAGATTCAATTCGCTGATTACATCTTCCCGGCCTATGATCAGATCGTCAATGAGATGGCCAAGATCAGACATCGCAGCGGTGGAGAATTCACCTGCCCGGTCACCGTTCGCACACCCGCTGGTGGTGGTATCCGTGGCGGACATCATCATTCACAATCGCCCGAGGCACAATTCACCCATACCCCCGGACTCAAAGTAGTCTATTGCTCGACGCCAAGGAATGCCAAGGGACTGTTGACCAGTGCAATAGAATGTAACGACCCAGTGATATTCTTTGAACCGAAACGCTGTTACCGCGGTCCGTTCTATGGAGACCCTCACAATGTCCCTACCTGGAAAGGGCATCCAGATGCAGAAGTTCCAGAAGGGAACTATTCGATTTCACTTGAGGAAGCCAATCTCGTCATGGAAGGAAATGATTGCACCGTCATCGCATGGGGGACCATGGTCCATGTCTGCAAACAAGCCATCGAGGACAGTGGAGTATCATGTGACCTGCTGGACCTGCAGACCTTGGTTCCATGGGACCGTGACGCAGTCGTCACTTCAGCCAAGAAGACCGGTAGGGTCGTCGTGGTCCACGAAGCACCAAAGACCAGCGGTTTCGGCGGAGAAATGGTGGCGAGCATCCAAGAACGTTGTTTCTATCATCTAGAGGCACCTATTGAAAGAGTCACAGGGTGGGATACACCATTCCCACACACAACTGAATGGGATTATATGCCCAGTCCAGAAAGGATAACTGAAGCGATAAGGAGAACACAAGAGGTCTGAACATGGGAATTTATTCATTCAAACTACCAGATATTGGAGAAGGAATCGTCGAAGGCGAAGTCGTCGCTTGGCACGTTGAGATCGGTGCCACCGTCAAGGAGGATGATCCTGTTCTAGATGTGATGACTGACAAAGCAACGGTCACCATTCCCAGTCCGGTGGATGGAACCGTCAGGACCCGTAGAGGGAATGTCGGCGATATCCTGCCAGTTGGACAGACATGCATAACCTTCGAGGTTGATGGAGAAGGAAACTCCTCTGGAGAAGAGGCGGAACCTGAACCAGTTGTTGAGGAACCTGCGCCTGAAAAGAAATCCAAGACCAAGGCAGCTACTCTCCCTGCTCCATCATCC
>CALCOQ010000070.1 GCA_937897005.1 uncultured euryarchaeote | reverse complement strand
GGTGATGCCTGATTCTGGAGTATCACTCGCTGGTTCCTCGGCATGGATCGTGGTCGGTCCGAGAGAGGATGTCAATACCTCGATACATGTCACCAATCTCGGCAATAGTGAAGACACATTCATCGTGGATATCAATTCCAGTTCAGCGGGAGATTCTCTGGGCCTGACCCTTTCTGGTAATTCCTTGACTTTGGCGCCTGGTGATTCAGGTAGTTTGACATTGACTCTCAGCAGATATTCAGATGGGCCAGGTGACAGCGTTGAGGTCATGGTATCTGTGAACAGCATCAATTCTCCTTCACTGAGCGAGTCGTGGAATCTGACCGTGATGGAACAGGAAGTATCCTCCTCAGTGATATTCCTCAATACTCCGTCAGAGGTTGATCCTGAAGAGGTATTCAATGGGAGCATGGTAGTGACCAACACTGGCAACGCTGCGGATTCCTTCCTCGTTTCAATCACCGGAATGAATTGTGATGTCGGCTCATCGCTGGAACTGGCTGCAGGGGATTCCAGCACTGCCATTCCTTTCACTTGTACCGCTCCAGAAAGTTCTCTTTCCTCCACTCTGGCCATGGATGTCCACATCCACTCATTGTCTGATCCCGATGTAGAGTCGGTCTTCCGGCACTCCTTACAGATGACTTCAGGATATGTTGTGGGCACTGAAGTGATTGCAATCACATTATCAGAACATGAATTGAGCATGAAATATGATAGCGCCACATCGGTCATGGTCACGATTGAGAACACCATCAACCATGTTGTTGAGGTGTCGTTGAGTATCGAGGGCAAGGATGTCGGTGTGGTCTATGCCTCATGGACCAGAGTGGCTGATGACTTACCTGGGAAGACTGCTACGCTTGCACCTGGGGAACAGGTCAGTTTCACACTTCTCCTCGATTCGATGAGTAATGATGATTCAACTGCAGTGATCACAATCATTGCTTCTTCAACATTCGATGGGATGCAGGTCATCGACAAGAGCGAACCACTGAACGTGACTATCAGCGCTCCCGAACAAGCCCCTTCAGGTCTGACATTACCATTTGAATATGAACTCAACAATGAGAATGGTCTGACCATTCTTGCGGGCGGTTGGATTCTTTCGATACTATTGCTTGTCTCGATCCTTCTGCGTTTCAGGAGCCGTCGTGGTAAGGATTCGTCTCCACCTCCTCTCGCACTATCGGGATTGGCAGAACTTCCACCATTGGCATTGCCTGAAATCGAAGATGAACCTGAGGTGGCATTGCAGGTGCCGCTTCTGCCGATGTCTCCAACTGGCCTTGGGCCCGGTGAGGTCAGGATGAATGAAGAACGCAGGGTCGAATGTCCATCCTGTGATTCCAGACTAGGCCTGCCTCGAGGTAGTGAGCCTCCATTCAGATTCACATGTCCAAAGTGTGACTCTTCGATCAGGGTTGTGCCTTGATCATATCTTCAATGCGACCAACAGGAATGCGGTATGTCCGAATGGTCCATTGACTGGCCTCATGCCTCCTTTACTCGCTCTACCCCATTCTCTTTGCATCAATTCTCCAGCCCAATCGATTTTCAAACCGGCATTTTCGCATGCTTCGATGGCTGCTTCCAACTGACTGCTGACAGGGCAGTAGCAGCCTATTCTCCCTCCCTGCTTCAAGTGTCCAGATATTGCATTGATTGCAGCAACATGATCGGGTAGGTCAAGGATGATGGCATCGATATCCCGTGGCATCTGCTCAGCCACTTCCACGATATCTCCAATGATGCAGGAATGTTGTGTGGTTCCACCCCATGCCTTGAGCGCGGATTCCACATTTGCAAGGCCTGTTTGAGCATGATCCTCACGATTATCCACTGAGATGAGTTTGCCTTTGCTTCCAAGCACTCGTAGAAGATGTAGACTCAAGCCACCAGATCCGAATCCAGCCTCAACAACCACATCACTTTCCCCAATCCCCAATCTGGTGATGAAGAAACCAGCATCTTTAGCAGATATCGTTTGAGCAGTCCGCTTCATTCCTCCTATGAGTTCTGGTAGTCTTGGAGGAAGGATGGTGAAAGTTCTCACTCCAAGGTTGATGGTATCCCCAGGCTTCTTTCCAGAGAGTGTCAGAAGTGGGTCGATGACACCCAATCCCTTCACCTTACGAGACCCTCCTTCGAGTGTGAGCAGATGTGTGCTTCCATCTTCAGCGCGCAGGGCGATGGTTTGTCCTTCTACAAGCCCCGACATGGGATTTCGAAGTTGAAGTTGAAGATGAATCCATCCCATGTACATTCAGCCTTGAGGGTTTAATAATCAGGATTTTTCCTGATACTACGTATCAGTCCAAGAGCGCGTACGTTTATCAACGGTCAGGCAGAGGCGGAGTCATGCGACGTATGCCCGTGACCGTTTTTGTATTGACTTCCTTGATGCTGCTTTCAGTCTTGGGAGTTGGGTGGTTTGATGCTCAGACAGATGATTTGAGAACTGAACTTGAAATGACCGAGGAGCCTATGGCTGCTCCAACCAACCCTGGTCACACAGTGTTCGCACAATACATCACTTCGGACGACTGTGGCTTTTGTTACCAATACGGTAGCCCTGGTCACAAGCAAGTCAAGAACAGTTTGCCTGACAACTATGTGTATATCTCGTACCACAGCCAAAGTTATGGCAATACAGCTGATGCAGAATCCGGAAACATCGCACCGATCATGGGGGTCAGTCATCTACAAGAAACCGGTGGCGCTCCCAAGACCTCATTCGGTGATGCAACTCTGAATACAGGTTGTGGTTCAAACACTTGCTGGGATTCATTCGTCTCAAGTGGTGGAAATATGCATTCCACGGCGTCGGATTATGCAATGACCATCGGTCAGAGCGACAATGGTGATGGCACCTCTGCCGTTAGTGTCAATGTGAAGTACACAGGCACTGGAACTCCACCTTCTTCGTTCAAGTTGTATGCTGCAGCGACCGAGAAGGTCTGCAATTCTCATACTTATTCTGATGGCACCAAGGGTGGCAATTGCTGGGAGGCATGGCTTCTCAACAATGGCGGTTATGCCAGCAACAGTGGCAATGTTGGAGGGGGCACAGGTTTTGAAACGATTTCACTCAGTGGCAATCAGTGGTCAAGCACTTCTTGGACAATTCCAAACAGTCTGGTCAGTGGAGGCGCATCTAATCTGAATGTGGTCTCTGCACTTTTCTCCGGTTGGAGCACCTCTAGTTTCGGTGAGGATGTTTACGTGGCTGCTGATGGAACCATGGCGCCTCCGATAGACGTCGGAATAAGAGACTTCACGGTGTCGAATTCCAATGGCGGAGAGTCTTGGGTCACTGGAGATGTTCTGGACCTCTCTGCTACGATCAGCAATAATGGAATCGATGCCTACAATGATGGTGGAATGATTCGATTCTTCCACGTCAATGGAGCCTCCGAATCTGAGATTGATAATGGAATAATCAACACCCTGACCACGAGTGGCAGTGGTTCTACTCAGACCGTTACAGCTCAGTTCGATACCAGTTCATTGTCTGAAAATGCGTGGGATGCCTCCTTGAGAGTGAAGATAACCGACACCACAGGTGATGGCAACTCTGGAAACAATGTGATGAATGAGAATGTGCTTCATGATATGCCACCGATCTGTTCCAATCCTACCGTCATTGGAGACCCTGAGGTCGATCGTGGTGAGACTGTACTCGTGGAAGT
>CALCOQ010000069.1 GCA_937897005.1 uncultured euryarchaeote | reverse complement strand
TGGATCAATATCCTTGTTCATCATGCTGACATTGGTTGTCAAATACGCACAATCCATTCCAGAATCACTCAACTGGATAGGTGGCTGAGTCAGTTTCAACCAAGTTGTGTCTCCAACGCCAAAAGTAGCGTTCAACTCGCTTGCTATTCCAGCAGGACCTGAAGCATCGAAGTATACGCCACTGATTGACGTTGATGCCAGACTGGAGCCACTCAATTCCTCATTGACCACCCAGACGTCTGTAGAGCCTGTGGAGTCAGTCGACTGTGTGCCGATACCGTAGGTAGGTGACGAAGCGGTGGAATCCAAGGCGAAAGTCGAGACCGAAATAGCGCTCTTGAGAGTTCGGACCCCGGTCGAGGCCTTCTCCTTGAAGGTGTAAGCAGTACCCACTCCGCCAAAGTTGATCTGACCTGAGGAGGAACTGATGGCGACCCAACAGTCGGCCTCAACCCATCCGTCGGCATCAGAACAATCGTTTCCTCTCCACGTCACATCGATCAAGGTGACTTTACCATTGGTACTTGCCAGTGCAACGTTGTTGCCCAAGGCGGTCTGTCCAGTGATATCCACAGCTCCGATTGTTATCACAGAGTTGCGTGCATAGAGGATGTTGTTCGATGAACTACCAGAATCAATCGTTCCAGAATTCACCACGAGGGCATTGGGTGCTGAACTGGTGGAACAACTGCTGCTCACATAGGCAGTATCTGAAGCGTCAGACAATGCTATGTTGCTCACGTAGAGATTGTATCCACAACCGCTCACCGAAATTCCGCCAGCACTGATATCGCTCCACGAGTGCCTGGTAGCAGAAGGACTGTTGCCCGAAAGGCTGATGTCTCCGCTTCCTGTATCCACATCAGTCAGTTTAACTGCCGACCTTGCGACGGATAGACCGCCTGCAGTGACATCGCTCAGAGTTGCATCAGAACCGCTTGGTCCAGCACTTGTAGAACTGGCTCCGCCAGGTGTTAATGAAAGCGAAGCATCGGTGGTGACACTGTCCAGTGCGAATGTTGTCGCAGAACTACTGCCCGTCGAATACCCTGACGAAACGACATTGTTCATCATTAGATGTCCTGAGCCACTGTGAACCAGGAAGTTCCCTGAGCCACCAGTTGCTGTGATGTTGTTCATCGTGACATCCGCTAGGTGTACGTTGACGAGGTTCTTGTATGCATCAGCAACCGTGACGTTCTCCATGAACAGACTTCCACCAGAACCTGTGTCTGATGTGACCGCTCCATGGCCGCTCGAAGATCCACTGTTACAACCATCCATATCACCCTCGGTCAATGAGACCACTGATGAACCTGGGAAGTTGAAACAACTCTCATCCGCATCATTGACCTCGAAGTCAGTGATGGTGAAGGCAGTTCCTTGTCCACTACCGTGAGATACGGCTCCCTTGACATTGTTGAAGGCAACACCTTCCATGGTGAAGTTTCCAACGTTCGCATTGCTCGATGGGCTGCTGCCGTGGCGGCTGCCTGCTGAGATGGCATAGTCAGTGGTGTTGGCAAAGGTGGTGTGCTTGAACGAGTGCCTATCATCTGTTCCACCAGCGGTGGTACAACTGTTGGTGAAGGCGAGACCCTTCCAGGTCTGTCCATACTGGCCCTCGAATAGTACTCCTCTGTCAGCTCCTGTCGTTGCATTCAATCCATCCCCACCATTCGTGGTGAATCCGCCGCATGCACCGTCAAAGGAGATTCCTTTGCCCTGTGCAACACGGACCACAACTCCTTCCTCGATGTTGAGGTTGGCATTGACCGAGAGATAGTCTCCTGACGGATTGATGCGTATCGGACTGTCGACGATATCCCATGAGGTATCGGAATTGATGTCCGCATCGATATCAGTTCCCTTGCCCTCGAACGGCATGGTACGATAGCGCACGCTGCAGTCAGTATTACTGTTATCATAGCAGTAGTAAGTGGTGTATCCACCCCACCATGGTGCAATCAATCCAGGTCTTGACGCGACGTTGCCATTGTATGGCAGGTCCGGCATGTTGGCATACCATGTGGTCATCGCACGCTCAGGTTGAGTGGATGAAGTACTCTTGAAGTACATTCCAGCGAAACGGCTGAGCATTACTCTACTGTTTGACGAAGTACCATTGTAGGTCGTCCCGAAATACTCGAAAGTGAAGTCATCGGGCATATCGATATTGGCATCACAGTTATGCTTGTACTGATTGTAGTATGCATTTACAGAGCAGTAGTACAGATATGGGTTCCCATTGCTGGTTCCTGAGATCGCCGTCTTGTAGTTGGTTATCTCAGAGAAACTACCAGGTTCGAAAGTCTCGTGACCATGGGCGCTGCTGCTTGTGTGGATGCGGTAATTGACATCGTGAGGATTTCCTCCAACTCCCTTTGCCGTGTTACCCATGTATGCCAGTTCCGCACGCAGGGTTGCTCCCTTTGTGCGGGTCTGGTCTTGGTATCCGACTGTTGCATAGTCATAGTAGGCTTCGCAATCAGGATCATAGTGGAACTCTATCTCATTGGTGACATCGTACAACTTAACCTGTACATTACAAGTGTACTGATAGTTGAAACCGATGTCGTGCCACTCGATAATAAAGACCTTGTTGGGATCTCCAATATCGAATGAGTTAGAAGCGGTGGTTACCACATTGGCACCATAGGAGGTGCCAGAGCCTGCTGCACTGGTGTCCTCGGCACGCATATGGTAAGATACCGAACCTCCACGCTCCAGATCGGACAGGGTTGCTGTCCATTCACATTCCTTCAACTCACAAACACTGCGCGTGTCTGAAGGAGATAGCACCTTGGTCTGCTG
>CALCOQ010000068.1 GCA_937897005.1 uncultured euryarchaeote | reverse complement strand
TACTCCTATGGATTCTCATCGACTGAGTGGGGTGCAGATGACTTCCTCATCGATGGAAATGAGTTCAATGGCGGTGTCCTCGATGTGTGGTTCGCTCTGGGTAGTTATTCTGATGACAACATCGTCAGCAACAACGTGGCCCAAGGTGCCACTCTGTCAGAGTACTCTATCTACGCTCAGGACCAGAATACTGTTTCACCAGTCATCACTGGAAACACCATCTACAATGCCAAGGAGCCTATCTACCTACGTGGAGCACTTGATTACACCATCAATGAGAACACCATCTATGGTCAGGGCAACTCTGCCTGGGCTGGTATCTATACCAAGGATGGATATGGTGAGATCGATGGCAACACACTGGTCGATGCCGATGCTGGAATCCTGATTGACGGGGTCAAGTACGGATATGATGTAAGTGTCACCAACAACACCATTGGTGCAAGTACAGGACGCACTGCAGTCGGTGCAGTCGGAATCTGGGCTGAGGACTGTGGTTCATCCACTCTCTTCACTGGAGGAAACGACATCACCGTGATGGCTAATGCAATAGTTGCAGACGGCTGTGATATCACTGATACCGCGAGCGACCTCAAGGGAACTGGCGGACAAGGTGGAACGGTCTGGACTGTCAACATGATGGCTTCCTACTTCACACCACAGAACGTCACTATCACTGAAGGAGACATCGTACGATGGCGCCTGCAGGAGTATTCTCCTCTGACAAACTATCAGCACAGCACTGTGTCTGACGACATGTCAGGTGGAGCCCCATTGTGGGATTCTGGTCTATTGAACCTCGGTGGTTCCTACACTAGGCAGTTCAACACTGCTGGAACCTACGACTATCACTGTGGTGCGCATGCATCCATGACTGGAAAAATCATTGTGGAGGCAGCTGGAAGTGGCAGTAGCACCTATTACAGTACTGGATTCGACGTGCGTGGAGGCAATGACGACATCGAGTTGGATGGCACCTCGGTCAGTGGGTTCACCACTGCATACGAGCAGACTGGTGGAAGTCTCCACCTGACTGGTAGTGCTTCCCTGTCCGGTGACGATTACGGAGCAGATCTCGATGGTGTGGATACCTCATCTGACGGAGCAAGTCTGACCACCTCCTCAGCAACTGGTGTTGGAATGTACTTCACAGGTGGAGCAAGTCTTGACCTGAAGGACCTCTCAACTGATTCTGCACGCGGTGTGCATATCGATGGAGAGACCAATGGAGAATTCAACTGGAACGGTGGAACCGTCAGTAGCGGAACTGCGCTCTATGCAGATGACAAGGCGATTGGAGATATCCAGAACATGACCTGGACCGATGCGGCTGTACAGATACACGCTGGAGCAAACACCAAGATCACCAGCGTTGGCAACACCCTCGACGCAAGCAAGATGTCAGTGTCCAGCACTGGTGAGGTCTACGAGGCCAATCTCTTGGACCTC
>CALCOQ010000067.1 GCA_937897005.1 uncultured euryarchaeote | reverse complement strand
CCAGCATTCGGATATCCAGCCTGTCCAGACCACAGTGAGAAAAGATTTCTGTTCGAACTCCTCAAGGCTGAAGAGCATGGCTTCCATTTGACCGAATCCTGTGCAACTCACCCCGCTGCCAGTGTCTCCGGCCTGTATCTAGCACATCCCGAGGCTCATTATTTCGCAATCAACCGAGTAGATGAGACTCAAGTGATGGATATTTCCCGGCGCAAAGGGACCTCACGGAAGGATGTAGAATACTGGCTTGCTTCAATCATCGATTATGACCCAGACTAGCTTCGATGGCCGTTGCCATTGTCAATGCTCCAAGCAGTGGGCCAAGGGCAGAAGGAGGAATTGCACTCATGGTCAAAGATGATGAGACCAATCACTTTTACATTGACATCAAAAATGTCACCAGATGCCCATATCCATCAGGGCATCTTCTGAAGCGTGGGTCTTCGGGTCCCAACGAGGAGTCCAGACCAGATTGATATGAACACTGTCCAGACCTTCAGTACTCAAAGCGGCACGATGTGCTGCGGCCATTATCTCTGCTGCAGCCGGACAGCCAGGTGAAGTCAACGTCATGTCAACCTCGGCATGAACTCCGGTATCGGTAGCAGTGAAGCGGACTTCATAGACCAGACCGAGATCTACTATCGAGATATCCAATTCTGGATCCACCACGCTCTCAAGAGCGGTTCTGACCATCGCCTCATCAACCATCCGGACCCTCCAGTGATGCCGCCTCTACCTGCACCTTCTTGAACATGTTCAGAAAACCATTGGCGCGACTAGGTGACAATGCGGAAGCGATGCCCATTTCTTCAACGAACAAAGGGGAGAATGCCACCACCTGGGCAATACTGAGTCCTTCCAAAGCAACTGTTGTGATGGCGATCAGTCCTTGAACTATCTTCGAATCCGCTGCACCACGGAGATGAAATCCCCCATTTTCATTTAGTCCTACCATGATGTGTGCTTCTGATTGACAGCCATGCACCTTTGATGCCTCAGTCCACTCATCCAAAGGTAATTCATCGACCTGTTCTGCCAACTCAAACAACATCTCGTAGCGTTCATTTGCATCGAATGCTTCGCTGAAATCCTCAATGATTGTGGATAACGCCTCAGGCCAGTCTCCAGGGCCTGAACCTACACCAATGCTCATCAAATCAACCCAATCTCAAGAAAACCTCTGGCAGATATCACGTGTCGCTTCCACGAAAGCACTTGCTTCTTCACGGGTGTTGTAAAGCCAGAATGAGGCGCGGTTGGTGGCTGCGATATCGAATCGACGCAATAGAGGTTGAGCGCAGTGATGGCCTGTTCTGACCGCGAAACCTTGAGCATCCAACATTGCCGCCAGATCATTGGCATGCATGGTGTCATGGAGAAAAGAGACCACTGCGCCATCTCTTTCTGCCTGTCTCCCGAATACTCTCATTCCAGGGATTGAACGAAGCGAATCCGCAGTGAAACGAGCTAACTCAAGTCCATGTTCATGAACACTCTCCATATCCCATTTAGCCAGCCAATCTATGGCTGCACCCCATCCGATGGCTTCTGCGATCCTTGGCGTTCCGGCTTCAAATCTGTGCTCATTCTCCTGATAGGTCGAATAATCGAAATGTACCTCTCGAATCATGTCACCGCCGCCCATGAAGGGCTGCATCTGTTGGAAAGCATCCTCTTGGATGAGTAAGATCCCGATTCCTGTTGGCCCCCCCATCTTATGCGCGGATAGAGCAAGGAAATCCGCCCCTAATGAATCAAAACCGATTCTATCGTGCGGGGCCGCTTGTGCTGCATCAATGAGTATTTTGGCACCCGCTTGATGTGCCAACTCGACCATCAGTTCCACAGGATTTCTGACCCCAAGTACATTCGAGGTATGGACTGCACCAACCAAACTGGCCCCTTGTACAGCGACTTCATATGCCCCCATGTCGAGTTCAAAAGTCTCAAGATCAAATGGGACCCAGCGCAATTCCACTCCCTTTTCCGAGGCTAACATCTGCCACGGCACGATGTCGGCATGATGTTCCATCTCAGTCAATACCACGACATCTCCTTCACTCAGATTCACCTTGGCCCATGAATGAGCCGCCAGATTGATTGCTTCAGTTGTTCCAGAGGTGAAAACTACTCGTGATTCAGTAGCACCGAACCAATTTCGGATCTTCTCTCTACTCTCCTCAAAGCCGAGTGTTGCTTCTTCAGCCAAGGTGTGTGCGGAGCGGTGGACATTACTGTTCGATGTACGATAATATGTTGACATCGCATCGATGACCTGTTGCGGCTTCTGGGTTGTAGCGGAATTGTCTAGATAGACCAGTGGTCTGCCTCCGGACATCTCCCTTTTGAGAATTGGAAAATCCTTCCTCGCTGCTTTCACATCCAACCTCAAAGGTGTTGGCCATTGTGAAGGAGACCACGTCATCAACCATGCGCGGAAGGACGTCCTTGAAGAACCATCGCTTGCATTCTTCAATCACTCAAGCAAGGCACAATCAAGGTGTATCGTCAATCTACCGCGCAACCAATCAATCAGTTTCGCACTTCCCAACTCCTTCATGGCATCAATGAGAAATCCCTCTACAACGAGATGTTGGGCGGCTTCAGGATCAAGACCTCGGCTTTCCAGATAGAACAGTTGCTCGGAGTCTATTGGTGCACTGGCAGCACCATGGGCAGCACTGACATCATCAGCAAGAACCTCTAGTTCAGGAATTGATTCAGCTCTTGCATCTGGTGACAGCAGGAGGTTGCGGAAAATCTGTGAAGCGTTTGAACCATCGGCTCCTTTGGCGATTCTCAACTGCCCGGTGGATACACCCCTGCTGGAATCATCGCAAGCACTGTGTAACACAACTCTGCTTACATTATTCCCAAAAACATGATCTATCTCAAGATGGTGATCATCACTTCTATCACCGATGCCGTGGCTCGCTATCAACTGCCTGATCATGGAGCCTTGAACTATTCTTGAACGAAGATCCGAACGTAACAATGAACCACCTAGAGACAAAAGACCGGAACTCATCAGTGCATCTCGGTCAATATCCCAGCCTTCTCCTCTGAGCAGCACTGTAGATGAAGAAAGGGCTTGTTCCATGACTTCGGTATATTCAGTACCAACGGCGATAGAACCCTGACGCAGAAATCCAAACCATGATGCCTCTCCCGAGATCGTCCATACGGACTCGACCTCAGAATGCGCTCCTATCTCGACCGACATCTCGATAGCGGCCATGTGTCCACCGGCTCTTATCTCAACCAGTAATGGAGATTCAAGAACAGTCTTGCTCTCAACCTTCAGATGCCAGTGCTCTTTGCAGATTCCACGCAGAAATGCTGCCGCAATATCATCATCCGGAAGTGGGCTATCAGGATATTGAGAATCGATCATCTTGAGAGAAATTCCTGCTGGCACATCGGTTCCGTCCAGCATCGATAGGGAGACACTTGCAGCGATCACATCCGTTGGAATCACATCTGGATTACCGGTGGGGTGAACCTTCTTCCAAGGAGTATACCTCCAGGCATGGACTGAGCGTGAAGGCACTGGAAGTGAACGGTATGCCTCAATTGAAGGAGTGGACATCTTCAAACCCCTTTCAACCAATGCTACCTTCCATCTCCATCTCCAGGAGACGGTTCAACTCAACAGCATATTCCATCGGCAACTCTCTAGTGAAAGGTTCGAAGAAACCATTGACGATCATGCCCATCGCTTCTTCCTCAGTATGCCCTCTGCTCATCAGATAGAACAACTGGTCTCCTGAAACCTTCGAGACGCTGGCTTCATGTTCGACACTACAACTGTTGTTGGCGACTTCCATGGTGGGATAGGTATCAGAACGACTGTCTGCGTCGAGCAACAGTGCATCGCAGACCACGCTGACCTTGCAACCATGGGCTTTTGGCGAAACCTGAACCATACCACGATAAGACGAACGT
>CALCOQ010000066.1 GCA_937897005.1 uncultured euryarchaeote | reverse complement strand
TCATTCCGGTGATTGAAACCAGGAAGGTATCCGCAGCATTGCCTGTGTTGGTCACTACAATGCTTCCATTGAATTCCTCTCCAGGAGCAACCTCTGACTGAGTATTGAGGAATATCACCGAGGAGGATACTTCCTGCTCCATCACAGTCAGATTCCACGACTCACTCAGTGAAGGAGAGTTGATGCTGTTCACAGATATCATGACCTCTACGCTGTCACCTGGACCATCTGAATATCTGTTGAGAGTCAATGTCAAACTACCCGAATCACCCGGCCCCAAAGTCAATGAATTGCCAGACAGGGTCAGACCCAGAGTTTCTCCCGCAGAACTGGAATTGATCTCTACGATGAATGTGTCTTCAATATTGCCTAGATTGGTGACATGTATCGAGGTATTGACATCCTCTCTCGGACCGACCACGATCCATGCCGAGGAACCAGCGAGTGATACTCCAGAATCAGGCATCACCTGAGCAACGAGAGAGAGGTTTTGTGAGGGGGTATTGTCACTGCTGATGATGACATCAAAAGGATGGTCACCTGGATTCGCACCCTCATCAGCCTCCAGGACGACCTCGAACTGGAAATTACTCAACGCCGGGAGAGTCATGCTCCCCAAGGGGTCAGCCAATGACAATGAGAGATGAGAATCCAATCCTGAACTACCGAGGGTCAGAGTCTGAGGAACGGTGGCATTGCTCTGAACATCAATTGTGAAGGAAGCATTGTAACCGGGTAACAACTGCACCCTGTTATCGACAGGACCAAAAATGAAGAATCCATAACGGGGAAGAACCTCAAGATTACCTCCCGCAGTTGCGTGCGCTTGACTGAATCGGCTCTTGGCGGTGACCGAGAATGAGGATGTTCCTACCGACTCGAATTCATTCACCGAGATGGATATCGAGATCTGCTCACTGTCTCCACTGTCAACCACCACCCATGTACTTGGAAGAGAAACCTCGACTCCCATTGCAGACTGACTCTCGAAGTAGACCTCTTCCTGTTCACTTCCATCGTTGGATACCACCCATGTCATCTGTTCGGAGGCACCGGGGGCAATAGTGAGTACATCGGAAGGAGAGTCGAGCCGCAGGGAGTGGCGAACGTCGACAATCAGATTCACCGTCCCTGTATGGATCGCACTTGCTTCGGAAACCTCTGTGGCCCTCAAGACAACAGAACACGTATCGTTCAGATGTGCTGAAGTTGATATCCCAACCTGCACCATGATGGTCTCACTGGCACCTGTTCCAAGAACAGAGCCATAAGGCTCGAAGACCTGGAACGTGCAATCACCT
>CALCOQ010000065.1 GCA_937897005.1 uncultured euryarchaeote | reverse complement strand
CCCCGAAGTGCATGAAAAACTCGGCAACAGCCTTGCTGAAGCTGCAGCAATCTCCAGAGTCACGATTGCCGGAGGTGAAACTGCCAGTCTACCAGGGATAGTGACTGAGTTGGACCTCTCCGGAACGGTATTAGGATGGTTACCGAAGGAGGCAGCGATCACTGGGGAACGTATTGCCGAAGGTGATATTCTGGTCGGCATTCCATCCTCAGGCATACACTCAAATGGTTATTCATTGGTCAGAAAGATCATTGAGATATCAGGGGCAGATCTTGAGGCAGCCCCTCCTTTCGAAGCGGAACACCCCGGGCGAGAGATCCGAAGATTCCGAGAAGGGGAATTGACATTGGGAGAAGTCTTGTTGAACCCAACCAGGATCTATGTCGACCCATTGATGGATCTGATAATCGAGGCACGTAGTGGAGAGGGAGCATTTCCTGCTAAAGCAATGCATGGAATCTGTCATGTCACGGGAGGTGGGTTGTCTAATCTTCTGCGTCTGCACCCTGAAATGGGGTACCATATCGAAGATCCAATAGATGTTCCTCCTGAATTCAGATGGATACAAGAAGTTGGAAATGTCAGTGAACATGAAATGCACCGTACTTTCAACATGGGTTGTGGGATGATCATCATCATTTCCAACTACTGTGCCGAAGCAACTGTTTCCTTCCTCTCCAATACCTATCCTGGAAGTAAGATCATCGGCGAGGTAAGAAATCACGGACACAAGGTGACCCATGTGCACCCTGATGTGGTTTTCGATCATTATTAAGGGTGGAATCGAGTTGCAGGAAGGTCCCGAGGGTTGGCCCGGGACTCTGATTCTTGAAGGCAGAACTTTGGCGCATATCCCCATACCACCAGTCACGCATCGCGGACCTGCTGCAAGAGAAGGAAGTGGCTTTCTCAATCCTGCAATGGCAGGAAGCCGAACGAGAAGTGTGATGCTGTTAGCCGATGCTCTTGAGAATGATTGGTTGGTACCTGCTGATAAACCAATACGTATCATCGAAGCTCTGGCCGCTACAGGCATTCGTAGTAGAAGATGGTTGAATGAGATTCCAGAACAACACTTGCATCGGCTACATGTGCTGTGCAACGATATTGATCCCGTATCCATGCAATGGGCTGAAGCGAATCTCAAAGAATACCCAGCTGGGATTGATATCCAACTCAATTCCGGAGATGCACGTTCATTGATGTTGGATTCCGGGTGGCAATGGATTGACATCGACCCATTCGGTTCTCCGACTCCTTTCATCGACAGTGCCATTCAAAGTTGTTCCAGACTTGCTGTTCTGGATGTTTGTGCAACCGATACTGCTGCCTTGACCGGTTCCTCTCCTTCTGCCTGTAGACGTCGGTATGATGCGATGGCAGTGGTCGATGACCTTCGGCATGATACCGGTATGAGAATATTGTTGGGGGCATTGGCGCGCGCTGCAGCCAGACATGACAGGGTGATCAGTCCTAAATTAGTGATTTTCGATGACCACCACATCAGGGCCACAGTCTTGGTTCGTCGTTCCAAGGAAGCAGCAAGCGAATTACATTCCTGCCTTGGATGGCGCGTACACTCTCCGAATGAGAGGGAGTTGAAGACATCCATGAGTGCTGGCCTTCATCCTCAAGATGATAGTGGATTGAAACAACCGAGTTGTATCCTCCCATTCAACCATCCACCAGAATTGAAAGAGGGAAGAGTCAGTGGACCCATCTGGATTGGAAGCCTTGGAGACCAACAATTATTGGAGCGGATGACAGAGGAAAGAGTATTGGAATTATGCAGTCCGGATTCTGAACTTCAAGAAGCAATGAACTGGAGTGATAAGGAGATGGAACTCGCCGAACGACGGTTGAGAAGGAGTGTCAGGGGCTTGAGTGATTCAGCCTCAACGATAGATTGTCCAGTGGTGCTACCTGTAGATGATATCCCCAAATATCTCGAACTTCCAGGCCCTCCTTCACCATCGCAATTGGCTCGCACTCTTCGACTGATGGGTTATCGAGCAGCGATTGCTGTTCTACAGATTCCAGCGATTCGGACTGATGCACCATGGTCAGTGATCTCTGAAGCCGCTCTGGAAGTCTTTGGAATCACTCATCCCAAGTGATGTCAACCACCTTGAGGCCTTCCCTGTCCCGTGGACAACGAATGTGCATGATTCCTCCATCAACAGAAGCGCTGACTGCAGTAGCATCAATCTCCACACCGAGGTCCACTGAACGTTGACTCACTTCTTCATGGGTATGGAACTGCCCTTCACTGAGCACCTTCTCCTTGACCCTCCTGAATGTGAGATTCAATCCGCGACCACGCGCTTCAATGGAAACACAGTCTTTCTCTATCCCTGCAACATCAACGAATACATGAGCAGTTCTGGTATCTACATGCCAACGCACTTTTGGCTGCCAGATGGAGCCGCCTATCGGCTCACCATCTCGCCAAGCAACAGTTCCATGCCCAGCTGAAATTGCTGCCAACGCCACCTCAAAACTTTCCACCATCTCGTGAGCGGTCAAACGCTCAGCTCCATCCACCAGATCACGTAGAAAACGCTCGCTTTCTTCGCTCATCTTAGAACCACCTCATCCAACCATCGGATCCATTCCGTCATCTATGGATTCATCTGGAGCGGGTAACATGGTCTGCGCTTTCTGAAGCACTTCCTGTACACTTTCCTCGATTCTGCGAGCATCTTCAATCAATGTCGATAATGTAATCTCCAATCCTGTCAGGTCGGTGATCGCCTCAACAGCAAGAGCAGCGGCTCTAGCATCTGGATACATAGGGTTGCATTCAGCAAGAAGGGCCGTAATATCTAGGCCTCGACGATCTCCTTCTGATAATAGATGGCCGGCAATCCCCGCCACTACTCCCTGCTGAATCTTTTCTATATCGTGCTCAGAAAGTCGTTCTCTGGCCTCTTTTGTGGCGCCGATTCCAT
>CALCOQ010000064.1 GCA_937897005.1 uncultured euryarchaeote | reverse complement strand
GGCTGGTGGAGTGACCAAGGCGATTGGGCTGGACAAGAAAAAGGAAGAAGATGAAGAAAACAAGGAGGAATGAAGAATGATAGGAAGAATGTTGGTAGGAGTAGTTGGTATCGTGGCTATAGGTTTCGTTGCTGGAATCGCACACAGCGGTTTCAAGCACTACTATGAGAAATATGCAGACGATGAAGATTTGAATGATGGAAGTGTCCAAAAAGTAAGTATCGTGAATGATGAAACAAAGAAGACCAGGGGGAAGAAGTGATGCTCCCTGCACTTATTGGCGGCTCGATTGGAATCGTGGTTGCGTCTGCAGAGGTCTTGATGCTCGCTGGAACTGCGGGAATGGGATATGGACTTGGAAGGAAGTATGGCAGGAAGGCATGCAAAATCTTTGATCGCTTCGAGGACCGGATTATTTCAGGAATGAAGTCCAAGATCACCGTAGAGGAGTGAGCGGCATGATCGGCAAGGCGATATTTCCATTCGCCCTGGGCTTCGTGCTTGGTGGGTTGATAGTATCTGTCATCGATGGCAACCGGCGGGTTCCACCCCCCGGTCCATGGTACGGATACATCCATGATGTTGAAGGCACCTTCATCGATGATCCGGAACTACAGTGAACCCGAAAGGGTATGAGTCGGACTGCCCCTGTCGATGAACATGGAACTGGTGTTTCCTGACTTTCCGCCGGTCGGACCATGGCAGGCGTATGTCTGGTACATCGCTTTCCTGCCATTTCTGTTCAGATTGATATTGGTGACCAAGCCATTGTATGGGGTGGTCAAGGTTCTGGCGCCTCACGGTGGTTGGGCGATCAAGCAGTTGAAGGAATTGCCAATCAAGGGAGTAGGATTACTCATCTTCAATGAGATTCTCTCTTTCTGTCTACCGCCATTATTGGTCATCATAGTACGACTGATGGTCGATCCTCTGGGTTGGCAGGCTTGGTCGGATGTCAATGCTACAGGTCTGGTCCTGTTGTTGTCCGCATTCTTGGTCTGGGTCTATTTTGACTTGTTACGGGTTTTCAGAGTACGCAGGATGATGCAGGCAGTACTGGAACAGGATATCGAGAAACTTCGCAAACGTGCAGGACTCGCACTCGGTGCCAGGACTTGGCTCAAACGTATTGGTCGCAGAACCGATGAGGAGAACAAGCCTCTTGCCAAAGCTGCGTTGGAAGGAGCAGTTGGTGGAAAGGCGGTCAACAAAGGAGTATGGGGTGCTGCTGCTGGTGTAGCGGTGGAGGCGGTTCGGCGAGGAGCCACCGCTTTAATCGAAAAGGTGGATGATGCCATCGTGGAACGATTTGAGAAAGCGGTCTTCGAGTACAATCAGAATCTCATAATGATTCTATTGCGGGATATTGCTATGTCTGCAGGTCCTCTGTTGATACTGACATTGATTCCGAGTATCACTGGATAGGTCAAGACAGGCATGTTGATGAGCGGTCCGCGGGGCGTCGCAGATG
>CALCOQ010000063.1 GCA_937897005.1 uncultured euryarchaeote | reverse complement strand
TCTACACTCTTTCCCTACACGACGCTCTTCCGATCTGCAATCTGCCAACGAACTCAAGAAATTCCACTGGAGTCAGGTATGAGGGTGGAGATTCAGACTCGGGTACAATGCCAATGTTGGCTTTCAATTCCTGTGGATTATTCTTGACATCGATTCCGAGTACCTCCACTTCCCCAATGCTGGGTTTCAACTGCCCAGTCAGGAGTTTGATGAATGTTGACTTACCTGCCCCATTTGGCCCGAATACTCCGAAGAATTCGCCTGAATATACCTTTACATTCAATGGATGTAGAGCGATGAAATCACCGAATCGTTTGCCAACATCATTGGCAACGACGAGTATCTCGCGTTTTTTCTCCTCGCCCATCAACTATCTCCATCGCTCCGACTCTGCCATCTGCCTTAGATGATTATGTGGAGCCTCTTGAACGAAGCATTGAGGACTTCGATGCCGTGGGACCTACATGGCGACTAGACCTGATGTTGATGAAGTGCTCATCGAAGTGGTGCCAGTGAATGATGAAAAAGCTGGTAGTGGCAACATTGCTATGGTCACCATCAATCGTCCGAACAAACTCAATGCATTGAACAGTGCAGTGGTCTCTGCGCTCAAACAGACCTGTGTCTGGGTCGAGGAGAATGATGATATCAGACTGATGATAATTCGAGGTTCTGACCCAGAACCACCTGCTGAAGGAAAGCGAGCCAAACCCAAATCATTCGTTGCTGGTGCTGATATCAGTGAATTCATAGGCAAGGATTCCAAAGATATTCGAGAATCATTCGAGGGCAATGCTTGGGAAGCGATTTGGAATCTAAGCAAACCCACCATCGCCATGGTCGATGGATTCGCTCTAGGAGGTGGACTTGAGATCGCTCTATCATGCGACTTGAGAATCGCTGGTGAAGACTCGCGATTCTCAACCCCTGAGATCAATCTGGGCCTGATTCCCGGTGGAGGAGGAACACAGAGACTCTCACGCCTTGTTGGTTATGGCAAAGCCATGGAGATGATTATGGGGGGTGAAATGATCAATGCACAAGAAGCCCATTCAATCGGCTTGGTCAATCATGTTCATCCAACAGGAGAACTGGAATCTGCAACTCTTCATCTTGCCAGAAACATCGCCAGCAAGTCTCCACACACTCTGAAGGTGGCGAAAGCAACCATCAGGGCTGCACTGGAACATCCACTTGACAAAGGCATCACTATGGAAGCGGATGCGTTCGCTGGGCTGTTTGATAGCGAAGACAAGGAGATTGGAGTGAAGGCATTTCTGGAACGCCAAGACCCAGAATGGGTCGGTCGTTGATCAATCATCCATTTCATTGCGAAGAGCCGCTAGTTTGGACTGGCTCTCCATCACAGGTGGGGGAAGTGTTCCAATCATTGGCGGAGGGGGCAATGGTAAGCCACCTGCTGGCAAGGGCAAAGGCAAGCCACCGGGCAATGGTAAGCCACCTGCTGGCAAGGGCAAAGGCAAGCCACCGGGCAATGGAAGGCCACTCGGTAATGGAAGGCCTTCAGGCTCTTCAGTCTCAACCTTCCTGAATCCAGCATCGAGTGGAATACGGACCTTGACTACTCTTTCGTCGTCGATACGGATGAAGGTCGAACCATATGGATGGCCCGGGGAAACGCTGGCGGGCTCATCCAGAACCATCAATCCATGCTCAGGGTCAGACAGAACCGCTACCATATCCTCTCGGTCCTGATTATCATCCCACATCTTGGCTGCTGATGCTCGCACCTCAGCCATCTGTTCACGTCGTCTGGCCTCTATGCGTTGGCGAATCTCAGCATGGCGACGACGGCGTTCATCGACAGTATCCTCGATTCTGGACTCCTCAATTGATTCAGCATCTATCTCGACAACATATTGATCGGCGATATGAACATCCTCGATCGCTTCGATATCCTCTGCAGCGATCTGTATCTCCTCATCGGAATCACTGTCCTCCTCTTCTTTGGCTTTGATCTTCGCCATCTTCCGCTCACGTAATGTAGCACCATCAAGAGGATCTGATTTGACTGGTTCTGGAAGATTGGCGGCTATTTCTTCAACTTCATCTTCAGCCTCCATTTCAACCAATTTTTTGCGTACGACCACTTTCTTCTGTTTACCTGGAACAACGACGAAAAGGAAAGACTGCAGAAGGATGGCACCGATGAATCCCCATTGAGCACCTTCCGTCATCTCGCTCACTCTGGCAAGATAGAATCCAAAAGTCCCAATAGCACCCAGAGCGAGCATCAATTTGAGACCAGTGCCCATGGTTACCGAACAGCCCAGCAGCAATCCACCTTTGACGATGACGGCGCGAAGGAATCGCTATTCATCATCACTATTGAACAACTCGTCCAATGCTGACCGCCGATGGCTAAAACAATGTTTCAGAGAGATTGAAATCGCTCCGAATGGTTTGCCATCGCTGCTGCTGCCATCTTCAAGATCATCTGGAATGAAGATGGGGTCAAAACCGAATCCTTCTCCTTCAACCATATCATTGGCAATTCTTCCACGACACACGCCCCTCCCGATCCGTGTCCGTTCACCATCCCACAGGACTGCTACGGCTTCAAAATGGGCACTCCTCTCCTCTCCCATCAAACTCAGAATCCCAGTACAACCCAAGGACTTGAAGATGTGAGATGAATAAACCCCTGGAAATCCTGGAAATGCATGGATGAACAGTCCTGAATCCTCAACAAGAATTGCATCGGATGAACGATCCTGTGATTCAAGCAAAGCAATAGCCTGAACCAGTTTTGAAAGTGCCACCTCCTCCAAGGAGTCGGCTTGTGGTTCAATGAATTCTGGCACCTTGCCATCTATCGAAAATTGCTCAAGAGACCACCCAGAGGAGGCAAGATGATGCTTAGCCTCACGCAACTTGCCTTGATTGGAGGTCAGGAAGTAAAGTCGGCGGGACATGAGCATCGGAATCGTTCGGACTCCTTCTTGATGTCGGCAAGATGATGCAGCGTATCAGACACGGAAATGCATGGAAGCCAAGATTCTGATCTACATCGCGTTCGGTGGGGCCATCGGCGCCGTACTCCGGTATCTGTTCGGCCAATGGCTTACCACGGAGGAAATGCCTTGGGGAACTCTGACCGTGAATCTGGTAGGCTCACTTCTCTTGGGTGCATTGATGGGAGCAGCAGCGAACAATGAAGTGATCAGCAAAGAAATGGTCATGTTTCTCGGAATCGGTATACTCGGCGCTTTCACCACTCTTTCCACCTATAGTTTCGAGACCATTGAACTGTGGAGGCAAGGTGAGACCACGCGCTCATTACTCTATGCAGGTACCACTGCTGTCATTGGACCACTGCTGGCACTCCTCGGTTGGTTAGGGGCTGAAAGATTCATCGCTTGAATCTCAACCATGGTATCTGACACGGGTACGAATATCCTGAAGACGTTTGATCACCTGTGCTGCACTTGGCAATGGTCCTCCACTGCTGTCTTCCGCCGGTCCTTCATCAATATCAAGAGAAAGGTAACCTGATTCCACCATCGTCATCGCCCCATCATATTCCGGGTGACTTGCGGAAAGAATTTCCTCAAGGACGTGGAGGTCTATCCCGAATTGTTCCACCTCTGTGGACACTCTTGAAAGACCCAGATCTACAAGTGCTGGAGTTCCACCATGTTGCCAAAGGATGTTGTTGGTAGACAGGTCACCATGAACAATACCAACTCTGTGCATGATACGGATGACCCTACCAACTTCGCTGAAAATCTCATCATCACTGATTCCAGCTCTTAATACATCGATCAGCGGTTCTCCATCCACCTTGCTCATTACCATGGTGAAGGTGTTTCTGTCGAGTTGCAGAATTGAAGGGATTCGTATTCCACATCCCACCAACCGACGTAGAGAACGACACTCTGCATCAAGCCGTCGACGAGTCAAGAGATGATCGAGATCGGGATGTCTCCATGTGCGCTTCATACGAATCTTCTTGACCGCTGGAATACCTAACCAGAAACCTGCACGAACCTCGGCTTCAGCACCCAGATGGATACGGCCCTCATCCTTCCACAACATCGGCTCCCCAACATCAACTCGCAGAAGGGATGGCTTCAAAGGGATGGCCCTGCAAGATTGTCTTGAGGGGGAATGAAATGACTCTCAGTCTACCGATGTGCGATATCACTGGACAAGCGCTGGACCTCTCTGAAGAGGAGTTGCATCAACGTATTGATGCTATCAAGAAGAGACTTGGAAAAGACCTCTTGATTCTCGGCCATCATTACCAGAGAGACAGTATTGTACAACACGCCGACCTGCTCGGTGACTCTTTCCTGCTCTCGAAACTGGCCAGTGAGAGTCAGGCCAGTAACATCGTATTCTGCGGTGTCCACTTCATGGCAGAATCAGCAGATATCCTGAGTCGAGAAACGCAGAAAGTGAGTCTACCCAATCTAAGGGCCGGATGCAGCATGGCAGATATGGCCAACCTCGAACAGGTTGAGGACTGCTGGAAGGAATTGATTGCTGAATCAGGATTGATAGACCCAAAGAATCGGGTTGATCAATGTGCACCTGCTGAAGGTGGGGAAGCCTGCCTGGTCCCAGTCACCTACATGAATTCAAGTGCTGAACTGAAGGCTTTCGTCGGAGACCATGGTGGAGTGGTCTGTACTTCATCGAATGCAACTGGTGTTCTTGAATGGGCCTTTGAGAGAGCCGGACCAGAAGGTAAGGTACTGTTCTTTCCCGATCAACATCTTGGACGAAACACAGGACTTGCAATGGGAATTCCAGAAGAAAAGATGATGATCTGGACACCGGATGAGAGTCCAGATAGAGAAAGGCTGGAAGATGCTCGAATAATTCTCTGGCATGGCTATTGTAGTGTTCATCGAAGATTCAACACTTCACAGATCGAGGAACTCAGGGAAACTGAACCCGATGCCCTTGTGGTGGTACACCCTGAATGTAGAAGAGAGGTGGTGGATGCTGCTGATGCTGTCGGCTCCACCGAGTTCATCAGACAATATGTTGCAGATGCACCTAGTGGAAGCACGATTGGAGTAGGTACCGAAATCAATATGGTAAAGCGACTGGATTCCAACCATCCAGACAAGAAAGTGCAATGTCTTGACCCACTTGTATGCCCTTGTTCCACCATGTACATGATTCACCCCACCTATCTACTCGATGTGCTCCAGAGAATTGAAGCGGGTGAAGAAGCGAATAGAATAGTGGTTCCTGAAGAAACCGCGGTCAGTGCCCGCAACGCGTTATCGCGAATGCTGTCAATCCCCAGTTGAAGCTGATGATGCTTCGACTTCTTTCGACCTTGCCTCCGTGCTGCGTTTCCAGATATGTAAGCAAACCAATGGAATCAAAATGATGGTAGCAACTTGTAGAGAAGTGGATGAATATGGTTGCAATTGCATATTCCTTGGGTGGACCTTGGTTGAAACCACACTTCCATCTTCCACCTCCTGCCAGACGATATGATCCTTGGTCACCTGAGGATTTCGCTGATCGATGAGATCCTCAGTCAGACGTTCTGTCACATTCTTCTCAAGATCATAATACCAGATTTCATGATCTTCGAACTGCTCACTGGGTTGCACTGGATTCAGATGCCATTGAGATGCCCAGACTACCAAGCCATTGCCCACCGCAGGATCATGAGCAGGATATTTTGGATCCGACAGCAACTGGCTGGTACCTGTTTCCAGATCGATGAGTACCAATCTATCTGTCGCGGTCACATTCACCGTGGCAACCAACCATTTCTCATCCAGATCAATATCCACTACAGTTGCATTGGCCACATCAATGATGTAACCCCAACTTCTCAAGGTCTCATCCTGTTCCACAGGTGCAGTCACATTCAACGGATAATCAACGAATCCCTGAGTGCCAACCTGTCCAACCCTGACCTTTGAATTGTTATCTGTGAATACCATGGCCAATTTGTTTCCCTCTATCGCTAGATTGAGCACCTCTGCTTGCTCATCCTGAAGACTCGGAGTCACGATGGCCTCGCCGCTCTTCGAGACTCCTCTCATCTTTCCATCCTCGACCAGAAGCACCACCATTTCTCCTAATCCGGAGTTACCGATCTTGACGAAAGTCGGATTTGAAACCGGTAATATGGTGGGTTCCTTGGCCAGTTCTTTTAGATCCATGATCCATAATTCCGTTGAATTGGCTACAGCAACCATGTTACCAGCCGTATCATGTAATGCATCCATGTTCAAGGAAGGGTGTGGAATCACCTGCGGATCATCTGGATTTGCCAGATCAACCACCACCAAGACTATTCCTTCCTCACTACGATTATCGAGACTCACCAGCCACCCATCTGCAGCCACCGCACCAACTGGGGCTTCAACACCAGTGACCGGTAGATCACGATGAGTCATGTCCCAGACTATGACACTGGAAGTCATGATGACGACAATGAAAATGGCCCAACCAGTCTCATGACTGGATGGGTGTCTCAAGGCGCTCATTAATTTCTTCGTCCTCGATGAAATCCACCATGAAACCCGATGTGGACGAGTCACTATGGTTGCCAATCTTGCATTCAATGTCCTTTCATCAAGAACATTCCAGACCGCCTTGTTGTATCGTTCTGTCAATCTGATCGCTAATGCAGCAATCATCATCCCACCGATGATGTCCACGAACCAGTGAATCCCGAGATAAACGATTGCGAAACATGTGACCACAAGATAGACCAACAAGAAATTTCGATACTTCGTCCACCTGTTATCATCGTCCCATCTGACGATACACAACCAAACCCCAAATGGAATGCCGATATGCAGACTGGGCATTCCATTGGTGAACGGATCTATTCGTTCAAACCAATCATTGATCTCTGGTGTCAGGTCATAGGCCAAAGCCTCCATTGCTGGAATGTGGTCACCCGTCACCCGGACATTGAAGAACAAATAGAATGGAACAGCCAATGCATAGATGAAGAAGACGCAGAGAGAAACCCTGTCAGCCATGAAACGGTCATTGAAGTAACAGAAGTAGATGATACTGACATAGACCACCATCAGGTATCCTGAGACATAGAAATGAGTCAGTGAAACCGTCAACCAGTGGGCCTTGAAGGTCTGTTGTACCCATAGAACCATATCTCCCTCTACAGCATAGACCCAAGCCGTCATCTCCAATTGGGTATTGGCCATGAATATCCGGTCTAGAGTGTCCAGAGTGTCCTTCCAGAAGAATATGAGAAAGACCAACAGGATATGTAGCCAATAGCGACGAAACATATCATTGAATGCGCGCAGATTGACCTTGGCCCAAGGAGGCTTGAACAGTGGAATCAAGATGACACCACCGGCCAAAGCCATGGTTATCCAAGTCAGATAGATTCCGTCGGTCATCGTGGCCCCATCAGTTCTCGCAACCATTCAGCGCTTCAAGCCTGTGCCTTCCTCACACCAAAGGTGTGAGTTTACATCTGCTGCAGAATATGCCGACTACCAGGCCCCATGCACGTAGGGCTTACCATGGTCTGGGTCAATTCCATTGGCGATATCCCACAATCTCTCGAACTTATGGATACCGCTACTGCATCCTTCACTCCACTCAAATGTCAAGGCGTATCGACCGATTGCTCTGACCATTGGTTTCTCAGAAACACATGCTTCCACCGAACTTCTCAATTCTGACGCAGTCTCTTCATCATTTCTATTCGGAGCGCATTTGGCGCAAGGGCAGTAGTATCGGACATCATTCCAGGAAATGATGTGTTCACTGCCATCCTGCCAACGAAAAATCGCGTCCTCTACGGTACGCTCAAGTTCAATCAACTTCGGAATTTCGCTCAACACAAGCACCTCAGATGATGTTGACTCCAGATTCTGCTTCTTCAGACAACTGTTCAGTGATCGCTTCAACCACCTTGGCAAAGGCTTTGGCGCTATCTCCAGCTGGGTCCGCAACTATCCTATGAACTCCATCATCACCACCACGAACCACACCAGGATCAAAAGGCAATGCTCCAAGGAATGGCACCTTGAGGTCCATTGCAATCCTCTCGCCCCCGCCTTTCTTGAAGATATCCAGAATCGCTGACCAATCACCATCCCCATCAGCCTCAACATCGATCTTCTTTCCACCGGGACCAATGAGTTGCAATCTACTGTTGGGTTCTGCTGTTCCACGCAAAGTATAGCCACTCATGTTCTCGACCACACCGAGTACAGGGACATTCAACGTCTTGGCGAAGGATATCGATTTCCTGCTATCGAGCAATGCAACCTCTTGTGGAGTGGTGACTATCACAATTCCATCGATATCTGGCAGACTTTGAGCAACGGTCAGTGGCTCGTCACTGGTTCCAGGAGGGAAATCAATGATCAAATGGTCAAGGATTCCCCACTCAACGTCGGCGATGAACTGCTGGATGGCACCGAGCTTGATCGGCCCACGCCATACCACTGGTGTATCCTCATCCTCCAACAAGAATGCCATCGAGATGACCTTGACACCAGAATGTCCGATATTGGGGTGGATTCGGCCCTCTTCCACATGTAGTCTCATTCCATCGAGACCCATCATCTTGGGGATATTTGGACCGGTGATATCGATATCGAGCAAACCAACTTTCAGACCCTGTTCCGCCAAGGATAGTGCCAGACCAGTGGCTACCGTCGACTTACCAACGCCTCCCTTACCGGACAAGACCATGATCTTGTGTGATATTTCATCAGCGATCTTCTTCATCGCCATCTGCCGCTTCATCTGCTGATATGCCGCCTCCATCTGCTTCTTTTGTTGAGGACTTGCATCCTCCTCTGGAGCAGGAGAATCAGATTTGCTGGGGTTGTGTTGGGAGATGGGTGAATCAGTCATCGACCTGTCGACAAGATGGGCTTTCTTGAATCCTCGCTCACTCTTCCTCTACAATAACTGGATGATAAATGAGACAGGAAAGCCCTCTTTCCCATCTATACCAGAGTATCTGAGACAACATCGGAAGAGCGGTTGAACCGATCAACCAATACGACCAGGTCATGTCATTGACAGCCCAGAAGAATCCCATCGTCAATGGAACCGCAACAGTGGTCCCGATTCCAATGACCTGTTCTCCAACATGATGGTTGGCTGGACCACCAAGTATCAATGCGATAGGAGCGAAACACACGCTCAGGAAGAACAGATCGATTACGACGAACAAGAATAGGGCATCCCATTGCTTGGCGGCGAAGACGATATGCAACCCGAATTCGATGGCGAAGATGAACAAAGTCAGAATGATGCCCCTCCAAGGATTCCAACGTGAAGGCAACATGGTTGCTCGAGAAGAGACTAGGACAAGTGTCTGCCGACTCACTTCTCTCCTTGGACATCATTCAAATGTGGTCGTCATCTTGCTGGTTCCGATGAAAGTACTGTTCGTCTGTGTTGGAAACTCTTGCCGAAGCCAGATGGCAGAAGGTTTCGCAAGAGAGTATGGATATGATGCAGCCAGCGCTGGAACCATGCCAGAGAGTAAAGTCGCCAGCAAAGCGATCGAGGTTATGGCGGAGTTGGATATCGATATCTCTGCTCAAATCCCGAATCTGCTCGATCTCGAATCTCTCGATGTTTGGGACATGGTGATATCGATGGGTTGTGGTGTGGAAGAAACGTGCCCTGCTCTGAAAGCAGATATCGATTGGGGATTGGAAGACCCGATGGGGCAAGGGTTGGATGTCTATCGAAAAATCAGAGATGATATCACAGAACAGGTTCAAGGTCTTGCTGACATAACGACAATGTTTCATACCCATGACTGATGGCGGTGTCGTTCTGCGAGCGTAGTGTAGTGGTTATCACCGAGCGTTGCCAACGCTTGAACCCGAGTTCAAATCTCGGCGCTCGCATCCGGTTGAAACGCTATACTGCGACCCCAATTCGGGACCGCTAAGGAAGCGTTTTTTCGACCGAATCGCGACCCCTTAATCGCTCGATGCTGTTTTGGGCGGTCCCATCAAATGACTCCCGGCCATACGCCCCAACCGGGTAATCCGAAGGTGTTGGAGGGGTTCCGTCATTGGTTACCCCAGGAATCGTCATCCTGCTGCTTTCCGCTCCACGGATTCTCTTTGTTCTGCTTACGTTTGCGCAAGGCGAGGACCGCCGCCGAAGGAATGGCCATGAACAGAAGTATTCCAATCACCCACAGAATGACCTCAGGGTCGTCAACGAAACTGAAAACCTGATCCGCATCCAAGGTCTCGCCCTGAGCCTCAACCACTTTGATGACGAATTCATCATTGTATTCTTCTGCTCCATAATCATCTTCAGCCTTGAAAGTAATCGGATGAGTACCGAGAGGAACTCCTCTTCGACTCTCGAAAGAAAGACTGTAAATTCCATCTCCAGCAGTCAGGTCTCCATTCTCTCCATTGTCATACATAAGCAGGAATGTATCTTGTTGTCCAATCGCAGCAAGAGCTCCTAACTTGACCTTGACCCATCTGATATCATCTGGGTCCGAAACATGAACTGTGACCGTGTATGATTTCTCGTCACCATCCTTCTCAACCTGTTCTATCTCATCAGGTGTTGTTGCAGGACTTTCCAATATTGGACCCTGATTCATGATCTGGATCCGTATGGCCTCATCATCTGGGCCACTCAGATAATGAGAATCCTGACTCTGTGTAGATGTGACTATTATCGATGCCCCGTCGTCATCTTCCATGAAAACCTTCAGAGCCTGTTCTCCGGGATGCATACCTTCTGGAACTAGAATCTCTCCAGTCCATTTCTGATTACCGATATTGAGACTCAAATCATGTAAATCTCCACCATGGTCACGCATATCGACAGCCACTCTGGCTACACCATTACCATCATCGACTCTTGCATTGACAATGAGTATCTCACCGCGGAAAGCCTGTGATGGTGCATGTTCCCATTCACTCAATCGAGGGGCCTGATTGAATACTTCCAAGGTTCCATTCATGCTATCTGTAGCACCCCAGGTATCAGTTACTGTGACCGACACTGGCAAGTCACCATGTTCAATTCCCGGAACTGAAATTTGAGTGGTCCATACATCATCGTGTATCGTCAAATCTCCATCCAGTCCTTCGTCACCCAACTGCACAGTACCAAGACCAAGAGAGCTGAGGTTGGCAACAACCGAGATGGTGTTCCAATCTGGATCCAAGATGCTGACCTCAAGATAGGTCGAAGTTCCTCTTTCATTGACCAAACTGCTGCGCAAGGATATCGTTTCCAGACTTGGAGCACTGTTCTCCCCTTCTGAAACCACAGAAGGGTAACTGATTCTCTCCAATACCTGAACCTCAGTGAATACCGCGTCTTCATCATTCACCGCTGGAACGGTCAATTGACGTTGGACACTGGAGATCAAGCCAGAAAGAGGGCCCTTGTTGATCACTTCACCGATAGCGGTCCCATCACTCAATGTACCCTCCTCATTGTAGTAGAAACCTGCCCACTGGGTGACATCGAACACACGACCATCCTTGGTGGAGGTGGTGGTGGCTGAAGCCACAATATCCAGTTTCACAAGGTCCGAGCCAAGAAGAGATACCATGTCTCCAGGTTGTAACGATACAGGCGAAAGTCCAGTCTCACGACTTAGATTGACCTCGCCAAGACCATCTTCCGTCTCAGGTGGAGTAGGTGGTGAGGGCAACGGTGAATCCTCGGGATACTCATCACCCTCATCATTATCGAAACCAGTACTCTCCCATTTCCTGTAGATGGTGGTGTTATCCCAATCGATGTATGGAACCTCGTAGTTCCAGGACCTGTTGTGATTCTGCCCAGCCCCCTCGAAACCGAAGCCGCCAGAACCTGTCAGGTTGAACCATGTTTCCTCCAGAATCACATTGACTGGATAGTCCGTCCCATTGTGGTTCTGCCACTCGCCCGAGGTCTCGATACTGGTGATTGCTCCAAAGGTTCCATCAACATCTCCAGTGAAAGTTCCATCCATATGGAAATACTGGTCAGTCTTCTCTCCATTCACACTGGTGTCACGCAGGTCATACACTGTTCCATTGATGGTGATATCTCCATCGTCATCATCTGATTTGAATCCGAAAGTGCCGTCTCCACGAATCGAATTTCTCTGTCCGATACGCTCACCATCCTCCCATTCTTCATACATCGCTATCTCAGAGATGTCGATATCAAATCGGTTTTCTCCATCCACCATCTGCATATCTGCATAACCTTCGAATTGAACAAGATCATACTCGATGACTCCATCCACTTCATAGCGCTCGAAATACAGAATTGAAACGGTCCCATTCATCCACAATTCGCCATCCTCATCTTCATTGCTGGCATTGAGGTATCCTGTTGCCTCCAACTTGGTACCTTCAGAGATGATTCCATCCACCGTGCTGCGATTGAATTGTGCATTCGAGACAGCGGCAGTGACCCGCATGGAATCCATCTCGTCATCGGAAAACTCCACGACCAGATCACCCCAACCTTGGGCATTGAAATACTGAGCCTGCAAGACCCCATCAACCGTGGTCTCATTCCTCCATATCTCATCCAGAGTCAGATTGATCCAGGTGGTTTCATTCTCTCCGACTTCATTGATGGTGACTATTCCATCTCCCAGTTCCCAGGCATGCAGGATATCTCCCTGCCTCTCCTGCCATCCTCTACCATTGAACAGTAAGAGATAGTGTTGAGAGCCATTCTCATCCTCATAGCTATGATTGAGATTCCAGTCAGTTGTTATGGTCACCGAGTGGTCTGCCAGAGGTTGATTCCAGACCGTCGCTTGGATGTTTCTTGAAACACCACTTGACGCTCCGTCCCAGAAAGTCTCGATATTGATGGAATCTCCAAAGGATAACTGGTCGGGCATATCCAGCCGCAGAATTCGATCATTGACGAATTCCATCTCTGCAACAGAGTAATTCGATTCATTCAACAATGAGCCCTCAGAATCGAAATGAGAAACATTGGCACTGAATTCAGAAACAGTGGAATTGAGAGCATCATCAAACTCAAATCGATAGGAATGACGCTGCTCGAGTCCCCCTTCCTCTTCTGTGCCCCACTCCACTGCACCCCAATCCACCGTTATCGTATGCTCTGGAACGCTGGAGTCAGCAGCGATGACTGGCAGCATCATTACCGAAAGGAACAATCCCGCAATCAACAGGCTGATACGCTGCTTCTCCATGTATATTGACAAGGAAGCGACCTATTCAACAGGTTCGGTTTCATGTTAAGACTTCAACTGACTTTGTCAGTTGAATGAAGTCCGTGATTCTCCTGAGTTTCAGTTGAATGAAGTCCGTGATTCTCTGTAGAATCACCATCTATCATTGGTGAAGGCATTTGGATTGGCAGGCATGTCATCGTCTCGATTCCATACCACCTCACCGATCTCACCATAGATGTCTGAGAATGGATCAATCTCTACCACTTCCTTGGTACTATCCATGTATGAGAGTACCTTATCGCGAAGTTCTGGCTTGAAACGCCAATAATGGATACGCCATTCACGTCCATCCCACAACGTTGTCTCTTCAGATTCAGTGGTCAATAGATCATAATCCTGAAACATGTAGAACAAGTTTCGGTCAGTTGGCTCAAGGGCATTGTCAATGATTCTCTCATAGAAGCCAAAAAAGCCTAGAGCATGCTCCGCCATACCCGAAGCAACGTCCGCTTCCATTTCCGAATCTATGTGTTGTCTAATCGCTTCTGTGAGTTCATGTAGAGACATTCCCATCATCTTCCCTCCTGTGCGCCGGCTCTAAGGTCCGAGGAATCGGCTATCGCTGCGCAGTATTTTATTCTGTACACGGTGCTATATGAATAATCCGCCCATTAAACACTATTTTCGGAGTTTTTCACTCTGAAAGGGCTTAATTCTACACAACGCCGCGGCGGTCCGATGGAACCCGGCCATGTTGAGGGTAACTTCCTCGGCCTCCCTGAAAAAGGCGATGATGTCGATATCGTCATGATCTCACTCCCCTATGAACTGACGACTTCCTATGGCCAAGGAACCGCTCAAGGTCCTGCCGCCTGTATCCGTGCTTCTGCTCAGGTGGAACTGTATGACCCCTCTCTTCCTGTGGATATCCCAGCTGGAGCATCGCTCCATACTGCAGAACCGTGGAATGGAGAAGGAAACACATTGCTCGAACAACTGGACAACATGACTGCCCATCTACGACCTTGGTTCTCAGGGGATTGCTTTCCCATCGTCCTTGGTGGAGAGCATGGAATACTTCCTCCAATTCTGGCAGCAGTTCCAATACCTCTTGAAGAATTGACCGTGGTACAGATAGATGCGCATGCAGACCTCAGGCAGGAGCTTGATGGAGAGAAGTGGTCGCACGCTTGTGCAGCAGCAAGAGCCTTGGATATAGGAATAGGACGCTTGATGCAGGTTGGAATACGGGCCTTTTCTCGTGAAGAAGCAGAGCGGATTGACTCGGATGAGCGTATCTCCACATGGTTCGCCAGCGACATCTTGAGTCCTTGTGCTGGCCAAGGAGCATGGCTTGAATGGCTGTCTGCACTTGAATCGGTAGAAGGACCAGTACACCTCAGCATTGACATCGACGGCATGGACGGCTCATTGGTGCCTGACACTGGAACACCTGTTCCAGGGGGTCTTTCCATGTGGCATGCAGTAGAAACCATCGATACTCTATTCTCAAATTCCAAGGCACGAGTGATCTCAGCCGATGTCAATGAGATAGTCCCTGGGAAGGAAAGCCCACTGACTGAATTCACTGCCGCCATGTTGGCAACGAGGGTGCTTGCCGGGCATCTCAGAGCGCGATTGGATGGACGTTTTCCAACCGATGCTGGCGGCAAGAATAGAGAAGCAGAAGAGTGCAACTACTTCCGCTCACTGCCCATCGAGTAGATACTGCAACAACAATGGCAATACTATGCTGGCATCTGATTCTATCACGAAGCGCGGAGTTTCGGGTCCAAGTTTCTGCCAACTGATCTTCTCATTCGGTGGGGCTCCAGAATATCCGCCGTATGAAGGACGGGACTCACTGATCTGAGCAAACCATGACCACCTTGGCACATCTTCCAACAAGTCCTGACGCAACATCGGAACCACGCAGACAGCGAAATCTCCAGCAATACCTCCTCCGACCTGCAGGAAACCGAGCGGAGTATTCTGTGAACGATACCAATCAGCAAGTTGAGTCATCCGGTCAAGGTCGTTTGTGATCACCGATGAATCCTGCAATGTTCCATCGATGAGTCGAGCGGAGAATATGTTCCCCATCGTACTATCAGCCCAACCAGGAGTGAATACAGGAATCCTCATCTCTCTGGCTGCGCATAACCAACTGCTATCATCCTCAGGAAGTATCTGGTAGAAGTATTCGTGTGGAGGCTTCGAACTCTTTGAGTCCTGCCAGACTTCGACCAATTGAGTTTCAACATCACGAATCACCTGCTCGGGAATACTGGTGTCGGTGACTCTGTTCTCTAGTTCCATCTCGTCTTCTGCGTTGAGATCACGCCAATCTATTCTCTGCTGATTCCCATCTCCCAGAACTCTGAACAGATCCTCCTCAAGATTGGCCCCGGTACATGAAATGGCATGAACCAGACCGGCCCTGATCGCCGGAGCCAGTGTAATTCCAATGCCTGCAGTGGACATGGCTCCAGCTAGAGTCACCATCAAGCGGCCACCTGAACTCAAGAAGGTGGACAATGATTCAGCACAACTCTTCAACTCTCCAGCATTGAAATTGTGGAAATTCTCCTCGATGAAACGCCTCATATCATCACTACTCATGCAGAAACCGTTCCACTTCCTGCCGCTTCATCAACACCACATCTGGGCTCTGTTCATGGATGGCTGCATCGATATGATCGATTATCAGTTCAGGTTCGTGTGACCCACAGGTGAATGCATCGATGGCCAACCAACCTTGCTCTGAATAACAATGAGCGCTGACATGGCTCTCATCGATCAATACAACTGCAGCAAAGCCTGGTGGACTTGCCTCGCCATCGAAATTCTCGACATGTGAATGAACGATTCGAACCCCTGCTGTTCTCGAAGCCTCAAGCATGACCGAAAGGAGCCAATCACCTGGAAAATCTATCTGTGGGTGGAAATCGGAGTAGTCCAGATAGACATGGCGGCCATGGGCTTCGGGCGCGGTCATCACGCCAAGCCGGTGAAACGCCTATTTCAACGGCTCCCTATGACCAAGACAACCCTTGATACAGAGAGTGCCTACTTCACAACATGGCCCTACTCATCGTCTACCTGACACATCCCGACGAAGCGACCGCCCAGAACATCTCTGATACACTCATCGAAGAAGGGCTGGCAGCATGTGCCAACATCTTTCCAATGAAATCCTCCTTCATCTGGCAGGGCGAGCATGAGCATGGAGATGAATTCGTTTCCCTCCTCAAGACCAGACCCGAACTGGGCGATGCACTGGAACAACGAATCATCGAACTACACCCATACGAAGTACCATGCGTACTACGATTGGGTGGACGGGCGAATGAAGGGTATGAGGAATGGATCACCGCAAACACCCGCACTGAATGAAAAATCGCTTCAGCGGT
>CALCOQ010000062.1 GCA_937897005.1 uncultured euryarchaeote | reverse complement strand
GAAGATCATCTGGACGATTGTCCACTGGCATTTGGTAGTTCAACCACTGATCGGGATGGTTGTCCGGATAGAGATGGCGACGGAATGAGTGACTGGAATGATCGGTGGTCAATCTCAGGATCGCCTTTCTTGAATGTTCAATCATTGAGTACAAGTTTTGATTATTGGTCAGTCGATCATGATCCCAGCGGTGATTTTGTTGTCAGTGGTGATGAAAATGGATATGTTCGAATATGGAATACAACAACTCACCAAAACACACTTTCGGCTCAGTTGAATGGAGATGCTTCACAGGTAGCCTGGAGCGATGATGGTACCATGGTTGCAGCGACCAGCGATATGAATTCAGGAGACGAGTTACATATTTGGTGGGCGGACAACATGACTCCACGTCATTCAGCAATAGATGTTGATGTTGGCAGTGGAGACTATCCTGGGAACGTTGCTTTCAATCCGGAAGGATCTCTTATCGCAGTATCTGTGGGCCGTTCAGGTAATAGCGGTACCAGCGGTCAAGTGAAGATCATCAATACTTCAACTGGAGTCGAAGAACGCTCTTTGAATCCGAATGGTGAGGATAGATTCGATAGTGTGGCATGGTCACCTGATGGCAGTAGAATAGCCATGGGTGGAAATGAAGATGTCTGGATCTATGAAACCGTGAATTGGCAGATAAATCGCAGTATGACAGGCATTGCGAGTTCCACCGTCAATGATATGGCTTGGTCTTCGGATGGAAACTGGCTTTCTGTTTGTGAAGCATGGGGTGGTTCAAATTCAAAGGCGAGCGTGATCAATGTGCATAGTGGGGCGAAAAGTTGGGAAAAGACCCATACAAGCAGTTGTCTTTCAACGGATTTCTCTCCCGATAGTCGAATGATAGTGTATTCAATTTCATATTATCAGTCTGATGGAGGGTCTGCCAGGATCTATGCAACAGATACAGGTACTGCAGAAGACACGATTGATAGTTGCCCCACCAGTAACAATTGTGCACAACTCAATGGAGTCTCGTGGTCTTCAGACGGACAGCACGTAGTGACAGGTCATGGTAGAGATAACGAGGGTTTGTTTTTCTGGCATATTGATCTTGACCCTGATCAAGATGGTTGGAACACAACCGATCAAGGTGATGGATTGGTGGACCAGTTCCCAACCGATGCAACTCAGTGGAATGATACAGATATGGATGGATATGGCGACAATCCGGCGCCAGCCAATGAACCCGATGCGTGCGTTCTTGTCAATGGAAATTCATCTGTGGATAGATTTGGTTGCCCGGATCAAGACGGTGATGGCTACAGCGACCCAGATTCTGGTTGGACCATCAGTGATGGAGCAGACGTGTTCGTGTCCGACCCTGAACAATGGGTAGATACTGATGCAGATGGTTATGGAGATAATTACCTCTATGATGAGCAGGTTGGAACAGAACTCCATATCAATCAGCGAGGAGATGCTTTCATCGACAATGCGTTGCAATGGAACGACACTGATGGTGACAATTGGGGAGATAATTTCGCTAACGCTTCATGGATTGCTATTCGTCCACCTGAATGGCCAGGACAACTGGATTCAGATACCACACAGGTGGATGTCTTCCCACTTGATAGATATCAATGGATGGATAGTGATGGCGATTGGGTCGGAGATCAACCTCTTGCTCCACGCAGCGATGCCTGTCCAAATGCATGGGGCGATTCCTGGGAGGACAGACTTGGCTGCCCTGACAGGGATGGAGATGCTTGGTCAGACCCCGACAACGATTGGGAGGCTCATCCAGATGGAGATGCTGACGCCTTCCCCGATGACCCGACTCAATGGAGAGATACCGATGCTGATGGCTTCGGAGATAATGCAACAGGTAACAACCCTGACGACTGCCCAGGTGAGGCGGGCAATTCATGGGAGGACCGACATGGTTGCCCTGACATGGATGGTGATGGCTGGTCCAATGGTGGAGATGCTATGCCTGTAGACCCAACTCAGTGGCAGGACAGGGATGGTGATGGTTATGGTGACAACAGCAGCGGAAACAATCCCGATGCCTTCCCCGATGATTCATTGCAGTGGACAGATACTGATGGAGACGGCTATGGGGACAACCCCATCGGCTTGAGTGGAGACTGGTTCCCGACAGATCCGACCCAGTGGCACGATTTTGATGGCGATGATTGGGGAGATAATCCCAATGGAACCAGAGGGGACGCTTGTCCTGAGGAGGCTGGACCAAAGCCGAAATCCTCCGCTGATGAAGGGAACCCGTTGACTCGAGGTTGTCCCGATCGAGACCTCGATTCTTATCCTGATCCGGTTGACGCCTTCCCCGATGACCCATTCCAGTGGAATGATACAGATGGAGACGGTTGGGGAGACAATCAAGGTGTCAACAATGGAGATGACTGCCTCGAGGTCTATGGCACCAGCAGCGAGGCCAATCTTCAGGGCTGTCCCGATTCCGATGCAGATGGCTGGGCTGATTCGATAGATGAGTTCCCCACCAATACCTTCCAGTGGAAGGATTCGGATGGGGACGGATTCGGTGACAACTACATCTGGGAGAACAGCAGCACCAACCAGACGATGGATGGCTATGGCTTACGAATCGAGGAAGGAGACGCCTTCCCCAACGAGCCGACCCAGTGGTCCAATGTGGATGGCGATTACCGCGGTGACAACCCTAACGGGGTGCAACCTGACTTCTTCCCCTTGGTCTACACGCAATTGTTCGATACCGATGGCGATGGCTATGGTGACAACTTCACTCTAGGGGCTTACGAGCCGGATGACTGCACCTGGGCAGGAACCTCATGGAGAGACAGGTTTGGTTGCACTGATTCAGATGACGACGGCCAGAGCGACGACTACGACTCATGCATGTGGGACCCCGAGATATGGGAGTTCCAGTCCACAGGGGTCGAATGCGGAATCACCGAGGACCCTTCAAAGCAGACAGAGGACCAGTCCTCGGGAGGAGGTCTGTTGGAGAACACCACCAACATCTACATCCTCGGTGCCATCATCGCTTTCCTCCTGGTGGCGGTCCTGATCGCACAGGTCAGCAAGCAGGCCGCCCGTCGCAGTGGAAGGACCTTGGTCACTGAACATGCCATGGAAGTGATGTTGGCTGAGCGTGCTGATGAAGAGGAGGCTCGAAAACTGCAGTGGATAGACTACTATGTCCAGACTGGAGACCTGGCCAAGGCCAAGGAACTGGGCTGGGAGGACCCTGCCGACCTGCCACAGTGGAAGCAGCATGAGATGGCCGAGGAGGCTGCTGCGGAAGCGGCAATGCCGCAGATGCCTGATTTAGACTCCCTTGATCTGTGAACAATAATACCACAATTCCTTTTTGGGGATAATGGTCGCGCAAGCATGGTTGTAGCCGCTGAAAAATCTCTTCTCAGCCAGAGGCGGGGTGTTTTTTTCGTAATGCTCCTCTTCTTGTTAGCCCCATTCGTGAGTATGGCGGCAATTGCAGCGGATACTGATGGAGATGGTGT
>CALCOQ010000061.1 GCA_937897005.1 uncultured euryarchaeote | reverse complement strand
TGAAGTGCCAGTCTTGGCGTTGCTAGCTTTGGCAACGAAATCATCTTTCTTCATCTCTTGCAGATGCATTGCGCCATACCAGGCAGTATCTTCACGGCCTTTGGCCCAGTATTTCACTGCCGAATCTCCTTCCGAGCCTCCTCCTCCGGGCATCAAGATGGTGGCGAATCCCAAGGCTCCAAGGCTGGCAGCGAGGATACCTGCCGCAGTGTTGAATCCATAGCGCATGAATTGGCGGCGATTCATGGAGGTTGCAGAATCGAAATCTGGTGACCAATCATCCTCTTGGGGTGCTGGACGTAGATTGAATTCCTTTGCCATGTCATCACCTCAAATCTTGTATTCCACCCAATCCTTGGGATGCTCACGAATGTGTTTTGGACGGCGATGTTTGACGATGACCTTGTCTGGCATGACCCATTTCATGTACACGACTCCCATCAGGCACAGAGTGAGCAGAGTCATCGCGAAGTGGAATGAGAGTTGTTGTGGATCCCAGTGATTGAACAGCCCGTAGAGCATGATGCCTATCCAATATGTCACCCAGAACAAACCCCATACGAAGAAGAACATGACCAGCAGACTACCTCCACTTGGTGCCAGACTGGCATTGACGATGACTCCTGGCTCGGCTGGATTGAAGACCCCATGGTCAACAGCGGAGATGTACTGTTCCTCGCTGAGATCGACACCTTCGAGAGCAACCTTGGCATCCTCTACACTCACTTTGCCAATGGCAACCTCTTCGAGAAGCCTGGTGACCATGTCTACCGACATCATTGGTCACCTCGTCTTTCAGTGTGATATCTCAGGCGTAATAGATTACTGCGTCCCTTGTACGAGGTTGAGAATCCATATCTCAACATCAATCCGCAGAAGACCATAACAAGAATTACCGAAAGGAAACCAAGTAATCCCAACCAATGAGCACGAAGTGGCGCACCCATGTCGTGGAGTGACAATCCATGCTCAGTGGTCTGAGGGGCTTCAAGTTCACCATCGCCAACGAAAATGGTTCTGGTTCTGGTATCGTCTCCATCAGCAGCCGCTTCGGGAATTCCGAACATCAGATGATTCCAGCGGTCAGAGTTGGTCGCACCTTGGTCTCCATTGACTGAATTCCCTGTCACTCTGAAAACGACATCACCTGCTCCTGAATCAGGAGCGGTCCAAGCCACAGACCAACTTCTATCCGATGTCGCAGCTCCAGCAGCCGTATGTGTCAAGGTCTTCTCATCTCCCTCAACTGCTATCTGAGTCAGGCTCTCAGAGCCGCTGCCAGCAGCGAGGGTTCCAATATTCACACGCATCGAGAATCCAGCGCTATTCGTTCCATCAGCAGCAGGTCCGCCAACGATC
>CALCOQ010000060.1 GCA_937897005.1 uncultured euryarchaeote | reverse complement strand
TTGAATTGAGTGGAGTGGTGAATGCCACCGGTGCTGCTTTGGCCGACCAATCTTGGTCTTTCAGTGTCGGATTGGCCAGAATCTCATTCATGAGTCCGATTGATGGCGCCTATCTGAACACCACTTCGCCTGAGGTCGTATTTGCTTCTGAGAACCACACCGCTCAGTTTCCAGGCCCACATATCCACTTCATGTACGATGAACACGGTGCCTCGAACAGCAAGATGCACAAATCGATGGACCCCCTCCAATACACTGGCCTTCCCGAAGGTCAACACCTGCTGATTCTTGATCTGCGTGATGATTCACACAAGTGGCTGGGACATGATGAATCAATCGCCGCAATCACCGTCACCATCGATACCATCGCTCCAAGCATCGAGAATGAACAATTGGCACCGATGGTCGATGCAAACAGTGTTCCCATCAACTCAACCGTGGCAATTCGTTTCAGCGAAATGATCCTCGAAGGAGCGAACGTAGCGCTTTCAAGCGAATCAGGTGAGGTGACTGGAAGCATGAGCAGTGGAATTGCTGGGAGCAAGAGCGAACTGATATTGACACCGAGTTCCAACCTCTCCGAAGGGACTCTCTACACGGTCACCGTGAATGGAGTGAAGGACATGGCGGGAAATCCGATGCAGACCTTCTCCTACTCATTCACCACTGTAGGTGGGGAAGAAGGCGAAGGCTCACAGAACACCGCTGCTTCAGGCGACGAGGAAGAAGGCTGGTTGGAGAGATGGGGTGACCTGACACTGGGTATAGGCGCAGTCATCGCCTCACTGATCGGTTGGATGTTCATTCGTAAGAGCAAGGCCAAGGTGCGTTGGTATCTTGAGGAGTTGGACAGAGTGGTTGGAGAACTTGGAGAGAATGTCAGCGAACTTGAACAACAACTCGACCGCATGAAGAAAGATGTAGCAGAGGATTACCGCAAAGGTCGACTGGATGAGAAACAATATCAATTGGTGGACCAAAAACTCGACGAAGCCAGTAACGAGGCTCGCAAGCAGGAAGCCGAGGAGATGCTCGGCAGTATTCCTGATTCTCTCGCCGCTAAACTGGAGCAAGCACTTGCCGATGGGCGCATAGACAGCGCTGAGATCGAACAAGTCCTGTCACAGGGTGATGAGCTGGACGAAGAGCAACAGAGTGGCTTGGAAGAAATGCTCAAGCGCTGGAAGGTCGAAGATGAAGAGCCCTAACCCTAGAATCTCTGAACAGCACGGCCAACACTATGCTCATCATGGTCAACAGCATCGATGGTGCCGGCATGCTATCATCTTCTTCAGAAGGTATCGCCTCTCCCTGTCTCAAGGTGAAGGTGTCGCCTATCTCTCCATTCTGCCTTAGGTAATCCACCTGCAAGGATTCGCCTGCAATATCAACACTCACCCTGACTATTCCATATGACTGTTCGCGGTATGCCGACCACACCGGCTGCTCATCGGAATACTGGTACTGCCCTCTGCCAGCGGTGCCGACGATGAGATGGATTGGAGCGTGCGCACCGGAGAAGACCTTGCCATCACCACCATCACCGCGCTGCTGGACCTCTGCATCGATGACTGGCCAGGTGCGTTCGTAGAAGTGGTCGTGCCCCCAGAAGACAAGATCGACTCCAGATTCAACGAAAAGTGCTTCCAGACCGGCACGCAATGCCGCATCTTCATCGTGCGTTGAATCATCGTGTGAGGTGTACATCGGCTTGTGAGCGTAGACGATGAGCCACGGTATCTGCTCTCGCTTCTGAACCGCCTCAGCGAGGTCAGCCGCCAACCACTGATACTGTTCACTGCCGACGCTGTAATCATGCTCGGTCGAGAAACCTGTGAAATGAATTGGCCCATAATCGAAGGAATGCCAGTAATCGGAATCGGAGGACGAAGGATACTCGAAACGGGTCTCGTAGGCCTCGAATCCGTATCCAGGCTCATTCTCATGGTTCCCAGGCACCATCATCCAAGGCATTCTGCTCATCGACTGCTGATTGTAATCCAGATAATCATCCCAGACCGACTGCTCGCCATTGGCATAGGAGATATCACCAGAGAGTATGAGGAAGTCAGCCCCACTGTCAACCACCATGTCGGTGGTATCCATGCCCTCTGAACTAAGACCGTGGTCGCCGAAAGCAAGGAAGGTAAAATCTGCTGATACATCTCTAGTCTGGAAAGTGTGGACCTCAGACCAGTCACTTCCATCTCCGACCCTGTAGGTGTAATTGCTTGCGACTTCAAGACCCGTCATCACACCACTGTGGAATACCATATCGTGGTCATAACAGACCTCTTCTCCCATCGCACTGTTGTCGAGAGAGCCATCCAATCCCCACTCGACCTCGGAACCAGTCTGGGATTCTGTTGCCCAGTTGACCTGCATCTGGCTTTCATCCTGACTGATGGAGATGTGGACCTGCTCGGGTGAGGTGCTGCCAGTCAGGGTACTGATCGGACAACTGAGAAGGCTGCCAATCTGCGCATCGGCAACGAGAGTGAATGCCGGCATACAAAGCAGAGCCGTGATCACCAACAGGGTCAGGCGCCTGAGCATGGACCCTCGAAGGCTTGTCACGCTAATCATTTGCTGTGGATATCATAGATTCACGAAATCACTCAATCCTCGCCTGCCTCAAACATCGAGACAATCTTCTCAAATTCTCTAGCAGTCTCCTCAAGAATGGATCGCTCTGATTTAGACAACTCAATATCCTTAAGTTGCTCCCTGATATCTTCAAGTTGCGCTCTTGCATTTTCGCGCTCTTCCCTGAGTTTCTTGTCCTCCTTAATCATCTGCATTCTCGCTATACGGACATTGACGTCCTTCTTGCGAACATTGGTCATGGATATGTGTTCCTTACCGATATTAAATCTAGTTGGGAATGGAATCACGATTCCTTCTTTCTGGAAGCGTTCATCGATGGACTTCAACATCCAATCCTTGGCAACCCACTCATCACTGTAATCCTTGACCCATCCATACATCCTGAAGATCTTGGCGAAATCACCTAATTCATTCAACAAGACTCTTGGGTTCGGGAGGTCAATGACATAGGGACACTCGCGCATTAGCTGTAACAAGTTATACTTGACGTGATCAACATCTTCTCCATATTCAACGCCAATATCCAAAACCAAAGAGATTCTACGAGCAACTCCATCGCCCCCACCACGTGCATGATTAATGACAGTGGAATTAACCATGGTGTTATTGGGAATGACCACCAAGGTCTCCTCATAAGTAAGAACCTTGGTTGAAAGTATCCCAACTGATGCCACTGACCCAGTAATGCCTTCTATCTCGATTCTATCTCCAACTTCAAATGGCTGGTCGAGAGCAAGCATGAATGAATTGACGATGTTTCCCAGAGTCTGCTGCATAGCAAGGCCGATGATTATTGAAAATACAGCCAATGATGCAAGTAGTCCGAATAATTCGATACCCATCTCAGATAATGCAAGATAGATGCCTCCGAACCATAATGCTGCTCTCAAAATGAAAATTATCAGAGGGTTACTGCCTGATACTGTAACATTTGACTTGTGCTTGAATCGTTCTGACAATGCAGGAACGATATGCCTTATTGAAACACTGGCAAGTGAAGTGCTCAACAAGATATAGAATACTGAAAAGAAGGGAGATGCAGCGGTCATTACTTCTCCATCCTCAGGATAAATCCAATTCAGGGAAAAGTGAATTCCACCGATTAGAATGAATGAGTATAACCTGTTGGAGATTGGAGCATGTAATTCATCATCCCATTCAGCACTTGTCATCTTCACTATCTTGAGCCAAGGTCGAACAATCAAAAATCTCGATAGCGCGATAGCCATCAGGATCCCTATCCCTGCTATGGCCAATTTCACTGAATCATCCATAGAATTGACCTGATCAATTATTCCAAACATCGCCTCACCATTAGTTAATCAATCCTGTTTGAGGAATTCCTTGGCCTGTTTGACCCACTTGTCTCTATTGATTCTTCCGCGGAAGAACTCGATCGCAGTATTCACTTGATCCTCAATCTCCGGAGTCATGTTTGCAATCTGTCTGAAGGTGAAAATACCCAATGCATTCAATTTCTCTTCAATGAATGGTCCAATTCCCTTGGTTCGTTGCAAGTCATCCTTTTCTGCAGCAGTAGCGGTTCCAAGAGTGCCGAAATCGATGAATTCAGACTTGGCTGCAACACGTGCTAATTCAGCCTCTTTCTTGGATAAGCCTTCCATCTTGTCTTCCAGAACAGCCATCTTCTCAGCCATCATCGTTTCTATTTCTGCAAGTTTTGTAGCAGCCTCATTCTCTGCATTCTGACGAACTTCATTTTCAACTGCCTTGAGTCGAGTTTCTTCTTCCTTCTTGGCCTTGGCCTCTGATTCGGCCTTCAGTTTGACTTCGGCTTCAGCCTTCTGACGTGCTTCAGCTTCGGCCTTCTTGATTCTAGCCTCGGCTTCGGCTTCCTGTTTGACTTCGGCTTCAGCCTTCCGACGTGCTTCATCTTCAGCCTTCTTGATTCTGGCCTCAGCTTCGGCCTCATGTTTGACTTCGGCTTCAGCCTTCCGACGTGCTTCATCTTCGGCCTTCTTGATTCTAGATTCATCTTCGGCCTTCTTCTTGGCCTTGGCAGCCTCAGACTCAGCCTTCTCAATAAGTGGTTCCTGATTCTTTGAAACTTTACCCTTCTTTTTCCCGCTAGAAGAATCCGTGATAGAAACTGTCCATTGGAAGTAGACGGTCGAATTGCCTACTCGCATCAGACTGCTGTACACATCACCATTATTGGAATCGGAGAGGTCCTTAAATTTCAGTTTGAATGATATTGAGCCAGTGTCCATCTCTTCCTCATCATCAGCATCATTGATCCAATCGTCGTCGTCGTCGTCTTCAACCAGAATATCTGACATATCGAAACGTCCCTCATTCTCTTCAGTATTCATATCCATGAATTTGACAATAGTTTCAGGCAGCAAGTGGCTAATGGTGATAGATTCCCTGCTGGATGCTGATTTGCCAGGAGATAGACCTTCAATATCCTGAAGAAGGTAAGGGTCTTTCTTGGTCCCTGAACCAGAAATAAAATCAGGAGATGAAAGCGTGTGTTGAGGTTGCGGACCACTTCGTATCATTCCCATGGTGGCGAACACGGACTCGCCACGCTCCTTGGCGACTACAAACATTGGAATGAGAAGCAACAACAACAACAGGCAAATTACACAGAGCCACCAATATTTAGTCACGAAAGTTGGAGTTTCAACAACTTCTTCACTCTTCTTGGTTGCATTACAGGATTCAACATTATCTGGAGTACTGGTTGCATCCAGAGGATCGGTTCCACAGGCGATTTCATCGACATCCAACCACAGGTCATCATCATCGTCATCATCAGCATTATCACCAATGCCATCAATATCAAAATCAGAGGTTTCATTGGCGTCTTTATCGAAAGCATCCATATCATTTGATACTCCGTCGTTGTCGATATCATCATCGAACATATCACAGACCATGTCTGAATCGAAATCATCAGGAACGCTGGTATTGGATTTGCTATCTGTATCGCAGAGTTCTTCCCACATATCCGTCCAAGAATCATCATCGTCATCTGTATCAGCATTATCTCCGACACCATCATCATCAGTATCGAGCCATTCAAGTTCATCTTCCGGGAAATCGTCCTGATGGTTGTCGTATCCATCATTATCCTTGTCATTATCCAGAGAGTCACAAATGAAATCATTGTCAATATCTGTTGGAACACTGGTGTTGTCAGTTGAATTGGTACCGCAAGAGAATTCTATTCCATCAAGCCATCCATCGCCATCAGTATCAGTCTCCAATCCGTCGCAGACTCCACTACCATCGGCGTCGATTGGAACTTCATTTGCATCCTTCCAATCCGAACCGCATTGTTGCTCATAAGTATCGATGAAACCATCTCCATCATCATCGTCATCAACGTAGTCACATAGCTGGTCTCCATCTGTATCCACTGGTGTATCTGTTCCATTCAATGGGTCCTTGCCACACAACAACTCAATTTGATCAGACCACTCATCACCATCGTCATCACCATCATCTCGGTCAGGTATACCATCAAGGTCGGTATCCAACAGAACTGCAAGGTTCAGGATGAATGTGGAACTGTATTTATTATTACTCGCGGTGATAGTAAATGCTTGAACAGAACTCAATTCTGTTGGGATTCCGAATATTGAACCATTATCTCCACCATCCCTCGCAGGGCTGGTGCCACTGAATGTCAATCCGAGAGGAAGGTATGGGTCGATATCCCAAGAAGTCACATCCCCACCAACTGTGGTTGCATCAAACATCACCATCTCAAGACCGAGAGATATCTCCAAGGTCGAACTCTCATAGAACAACAGGATTGGAGAATCATTGGTATCATCATTCACATCACAGATTCCATCGCCATCGCTATCGAATGGATGATCATCTGCATCAGTGGTATTGGTTCCTCCACAAGCAACCTCCTCTTCATCAGTCCAACCATCACCATCATCATCATCATCTGATTCATCGGGAGAGCCATCACCATCAAGGTCGACCAAGACAGTGAAACTGATCGTCGTCGCCGAACTGATATCGGGTTCGAATCCTTGAGCAGATACTGAGTAGACTGTTTCCACACTCAATTCGCTTGGAATTCCCCAGATGCTGCCATTTCCTTCACCAAACTCCATTCCAGCAGGCAGATCAGGTGTAATCTCCCAAGTGATGGCTGCTGCCCCTCTCTGTGAAGGATAGATGGTGCTGATAGGAGAATTGACTGCTATTCTATGTTCTGCATATGGGTAGAAGATATACATCCCAGTTCCATTGATTTGAATAACCACGGTTGTGTTCACACTGCCACCTGAATTGTTGGCGAATATCTTGTATGTGGTATTATCCTGATTGGCTACTGGGATTCCTGAAATGACTCCATATGCATCCAACTGCATTCCCACAGGCAAGGCAGGGTCAATCTCCCAGGTCTCAACCATACCACCGGAATTGGATGGCTCAAGCGGAGTCATCGGCTCTTCTTTCTTCAGAGATATGTGAGCCTGAGTATAGGATATCACAGCAACTGGTTCATTGATTGTCAGAGTCAAGGTATGTTCATCACAGACTCCCCAATTATTGCATGCCTTGATGGTAATATCAGTTGAAGACAGATTCACATTCGGTGTTCCCGAAATATCCCCCGTTGCAGAGTCAATCGACAGGCCCGAGGGGAGAGCAGGGTCTGTTGTGAAATATGACAGATATTGGTCATCAAGACCTGCTGTTGGAGAAATCGTAGCCATCGGTGTTCCACGTTCAAGAACAGGAGACAGGTCTCCCGCGTCGTACGTCACATCAGGTGCTGGGTCAGCAACTGGGAATGTTACTTGGAAGGAGTGGGAGTTTCTCAATTCCGAGTTTCCATGATTCAATGTCACATTAATGGTGTATGTG
>CALCOQ010000059.1 GCA_937897005.1 uncultured euryarchaeote | reverse complement strand
CGCCATTCGATGGAGAAACAGGCCTTAGAGGTCGGACCTCAGGGGCCGGTCATTCTGGGGCCCTTGTTCGATTAGAGCAATCGTCTCTCAAGTATCTCGATATGCTCAGACAACGCATGACGTGCCTGTCCAAGCAATGCACTTTGTTCAAGAGTCAACAGAATCCAATGGTGATCACCAAGACGGTTGATGAGCATCTCGCCGTTGCTGGAACTGATGATCATCTCCTTCAAGGGGCCCGATTCTGCTTTGTTTCCCACCGGCGCCAATTGTTGCATCAATGCTGCCCATCGTCCTACGATTGATGAGGCATCTGCAGTAGAGGGAGATACAACCACTGGCATGGCCTCAATATCGATCACCACCACCAGACTGGCCGCAGCATCAGCCCGCAAGCGGTCAAGAGTTCCACCCCACACATGACGTCCTGAGGCTGACAGGTCATGGAGATTATGCATCCTCAGCCTTCAAAGGACCATGCATCACGATTCCAAATGTGTCTCGATAGTAATTGCTCAATCGACCCAGAGCAACCAACCCCCTCCTGCTGTAGAAATCAAATGCGATTTCATTCTCCTGTCTCACCTCCAGAGTAACACTACCCACACCTTCATCGATGGCCAATCGCCTGAATCTATTCCATGCCTCTGTAGCATGACCCTGTCCCCGATGATCCTCAGCCACCAGAATCGTCAGTATTCGAACAGTATGAGCATCCAACCTCATGACCCACAGTATCCCATGAATCAGGTTCTCCTTCAACGCCTGTTGTGATTCGATGCCAGTTGGTATCAGAATCAGACTCCCACATGTAGGTGAAACGGGCATGCTTCGAAGTAGCTCCAGTGAATAATCCTCTCCGGTACATCTCTTGATCAATTCTCTGCAGTTGAAAAGTGCCTGAGGCTCCATCTCGCATGGCAGCGGAGAGATGGTCCAGCGCAGAGAATACCCAGACACGAATATCTAGAGGTGCTGTCAGGTTTTGAATATCGCCGTCACTCTCGACGTCTTGTAGCCTTACCTTCGATGTCTGGACGCCCCGTGCCTCGCTTTGGTGGAGGGGCAGACAATTTTCGTTGTTTCCTGTTCTTGCGTCGTCGACTGGTGACCTTTTCTTCGCTGTTCTCAATGTTCAGAGAAGAAATACCCCCACTGGACAGCAGAGCGTCCAGATCATCCATCGACATCGACTCGCCACTCTCTGCTTTGCGCTTTGCTTCCTTGACCTCGGCCTGACTTGAGGAGCGACGCTTTGAGGTCTTGTCCCGGGATTGTCTCTTGCGTGTTCCTTGTTTGGGCTTACGTTCGTTGTTCTTCTCTATTCTAAGCCAGGCCTCAAGCCTACCTATCTCCCTGTTTGCTTCTCGTAATTCTGCGATTTTTTCGTTCATCTTCTGAAGCAGAGTGGTGATCTTCTGATCAAGACCTTCCAACTCACGATATTGGCCCTTGTACTCATCAGCACCGGGAATTGATTCTGTGGCTTTCTTCTTGAGTTCCTCCTTCTCATCCTTGAATGAATCTAGTTCATTCACGTCTACCTCTTGCTGCTGAATCAAGGAGACGAATTGCTGATGGTGCTCAGTCGCCTGCACAGCCATCCCATACATGACCTGCAATTCCAAGAATTGAGAAAACAGATTCCTCTCACGCTTGAGGCTTGGATAACTATTGTCTTCGATGGTTCCAGTGAGCAGATGATAGGTCTTGGATATCTCCTCCTCTATCGCTGCGACGGGGAGTACGACTCTCTTGTGGATATCATTGCGCTTGCTTTTCAATGAGTTGATTTGCTTCTGGCGTTCCGAGATACGGTTCAGCAATGTGCGATGTTCAGCATTGATACCTTGAGTGTCTTTAACCAGACCTCGCAATGCTTGAACAATCATGATCTGTGCCCTTCTCTGTTCACGAATAGACTCAACTTCTGACTCGATGACAGTCTTGTTCTTTCTAAGCGAGGTCAGATCAGAATCAATCTCTTTTCTGTTCATCTTTCTCAGGTCCTCAAACAAGTCCTTGTCCTCATCGAAGGCCAATGACTTTGGAGACTTGGTTTCAAAAATTTCCCCAATTGACATTTCAGCATTCACTCTAACGGCCTCAGCGATGATTTGAGTTGCTCCCGCGACAGTCAATGAGGATGAGAGATCGAAAGAGAAATCGAATGGATGCATCAACGGCCAGAGGTGTGGAGGGGCAGTATTCTTTGTCACTCGTCCCAATTCCGGAGATGGCCAATCACAATCCTTGCGTGAAATACCATCAGGAACTCTCAGTGAGGCAACATCCCGAGTCGGTAACTCAAAGCCCGCCAACCAAGCAGTGAATGAAACAAACAGTTGATGTCCATCCAGTGACTCGTCAACCGAACCACTCAATTTCTCTGGATCTGATTCCAGGCCCACATCGAAGATTCGCTCACCAGCCACCAACTCAGAAGTAGAGCCACCGCTGAATGGCTCACCAATCACCCCATTCCGCCTGAGATGAATCAATCCCAACATACTCCATGCGAATGGTGAGAGACCGCCATTGGATTCACCAAGGTCTCGGTGTAAAACCCAGTTATGCAAGGCCAACAAGAATGTCCGGGCCCGGTCTCCAGAATCTAGAGCCATCTGTATCAAAGCAGTCTGATGATCTGCCGTTGGATCACAGAAACTCATTCGTACTGGAATCCCAGAGCGATCGTTGACTCCATGAATGGTTGGAGTGAGGCGTTCTGAAAATACCACCATCTCAAGGCCCCAGCCCTTCAATTTGTTCGAAATTCTCTTTGCCAACTTGTTGACTTCGACTTTCTTCTCAGTTGTGACATTGACTTCAATTCCACCTCGCCGAGGTGATAATCCGGCAGAACTTATTCCGGAATAATTCAGTGATACCCCGCTTTCGACCTTTTCGAAGATATTTCGCAGATGTTCAAGCACCTTGTTGCGGCGTCTTTGGTCAACCTTGCTGGGTGCAGATGATGCAATGAACTCCTCGAATTCAATTGAGAGACTCATTCCTCCTCACCTCCACTCTGCTCAAGTCTTGACTTTTCAGATTCCTGACGTTGCTTGCGTCTCTTGGCAATACTGGATAGCCCGCCTTTGCGAATCTCCTCTGCAGCTGAACCTAGACCACCGAATCCATTTTCCAAACAATTCTTCCAGTATTCCTCCGCCTTGGAAGAAGTTGCAAGAACCTGCTCAATGGTATGTATCTGAGACTTGAGTGAACCTTCCAAAGTTGATTCCTTCATCCAGGATTCATGGAGATCTCCACTTTCTCCAACCAATTCCAACATCGTGTCATGTGCCTTTTCTGCGGCATCAAAATGGGGCTTTATCAGCGCTTGGATGTCATTGAGTTCCTGTAATTCCGGATTTGCTTTGATTCTCGCTTCAACACCTGCCTGATGCTCGGCCATCATCTCCTTGACCTTACGAAGGAATTTTCGCTCCGCCTTATGATCTCCCGCAGTGGTCTGAAAAACCTCTTCCATCGAAGAGATATCTTCCATCAACTTATCCTTGGCCCATTTGGGGTCAGGATTCTTGAGACGGCCCTCTGTCAACAATCTCTCTCGTAATTCCTTTGACCTGTTTATCAATTCAAACGCCTTGACCTTGTTGTCATTTCGATCCTGCTTCAACAAAGCAACCTTGTCGTTGACATCATCCCTCTTCTTCCCACTCTCAGAAGCAACCGGAGCGATGCTGTTGAGTTCTACTCTCAATTCCTCAAGATGAGAGGGGAGAGACTGCAACAACTGCTCACGTCTATGCAGAACTGCCTTGGCCAACAGTTCAGGGGGCATGGAAAGCAGCGTT
>CALCOQ010000058.1 GCA_937897005.1 uncultured euryarchaeote | reverse complement strand
TGCTCCACCAGGCCTAATGATAGAATAGATCAATTCGACCGTTACATCCTTGTTTCCAGTGTTCATCACCTCTGAGTTGTATTCCCAGCTCCCGAAACGATTGAAGTAAGCATCATCATCCCAATCGCGGAATTCCATCATGAACACCGCTGCAACCGTCAAGTCTGTACTCGCAGTACCCACAACCTCCGCTGATACAACATCTTGTGCAGTCAAAGTCAAAGTATGGGAAGCACCATCATCCATTCCGCCTGAAGCATCTAACGGAGGAGCGACGATGGTCAGAGTGAAATTCACCTCCTCTCCCTGCGCCAATGAGAATTCAGTCTCTTCAAGAACCGATGTCCAAGAAGCAGAATTGCTTTCAATCAAAGTGAAATTCTGAAACAAGTTTCCAGTATTGTTGAGAGTGACTGTCAAGGTCAGGTTCTCCCCCGGAACAATATCAGGTGCTGGAGGGATGGTGATCATGATTCCCCTTGAAGCATTGATGGATACATTGACCAATACCGACTCGTTGACACCTGTAGGCGTGGTGACATGTAATCGTGCATAATGGTGATAATCACTGCTGGCATCAGATGCTGGAGTCACTCGTATCTTGACACTGGCACTGTATCCGGCTCCGATGGTGATCTCGTCAGAACCATCGATGAAGAATGCAACATCACCTGATTCGCTGATATCGAGCCACAATCCATAACTGGTCAATACGTTACCTGTATTCTCGATATACACTCTAGCAAATGGAGGTGCATCGGCCAATGCCACGTCCAGTTTGATCTCTTCAACCGAGAGGTTGGCACTGACTTTCTCCTCGGTGATGAAAAATATCTCTGAAGTGGTCAACAGATTACCAGTAGTCACATCCATGACCACCAAGGTGATTGAATTTGACACCCCTGCAGGAGAATTGGATGGAATGGTGACGTTGACTTCAAACGATGCTATCTCATCTCCAGTGATGGTGGGATGAGAGAACATCTTGGGTTTCACATCACTGATCTGCAGGCTGGTAGCACCTGAACCGATTCCAACATCCCATTCCGCAGGAGAGCCTGACTGCAGAGATATGAGATATGATGAGATATCATTGCCAGTATTGGTGATATTCAAGTCGAATACCGATTCATTACCTGGTACCAGTTTCAACTCATTGACATCCTCTACTTCTGCAGAAGTGATGCGCGGAATATCGATGGTGACTGTTCGAGTCACCGAGGCAGCGTTCACATTGGCAGCCGCCTGAGCAACTGAAATCGTCGGACTGGCGATGATTGGGATGGATAGTGTTCCAGCGAGTGGAAGCATATCGGATGGGCCAAGAATCCCTAATGAGGCAGACTCGGTCTCACCAAGTGCCAAAGTTGTGGAATTGATCGAAGTAGAGGCATCCCATCTCGTTGCTTCCAAGGACCCTCCGCTGGACAATGGAGAGAAGGTGATGGCTCCAACACTGATTGCAACGCCTACCGCATCATTCGGCCCATTGACCAGATTATGCACCACTTCGACTTCCATGTCAATGAATTGCTCAACACCAGTACTACCCAATGCAGCAATCACCTGTTCCTCGGTCAATTCGATATGTATCAACTCAAGACCTGGATCAACGATGATGGTCGGTTGTACAGAGAGTTGTTCGGTCACCGTTGTCGAGACACCTCCCGCAGGAGAAGCCTCAAGCCATAGTTCTAGAGTCTCGCCATCCCTCAATCTACTGCTTGGGTCGAGAGGATTCTGTAATGATGGAGACGAGACCAGGGCCGAAACCATTCTGCTCTCGCCAACTGGGATGATATCGGTCTCTGTGGCACTCAAGCCAACTTCCCAGCCATTGGCAGTGGAAGAGAAGCCGGATTCTAGATTGAAGGAACTTGGAACATTTCCAGTATTGTGCACAGAGAAAGAAACTTGAGCAGAATAACCTGGGATTATCGGTGTATGATGTACTGCAGCAGCGCCAGGATTGAAGATCACATCAGGTGCCAGAGTGTAACCTGTACCTGCATCATCGATGGTCACACTGGCCACAGAACCATCTCCAGCCATGACTGCGGTGGCTACTGCCCCACTACCATCTCCGCCATTGAAGAAGACCGTCGGCGCCACTTCAACTTCAAATGAGTCGAAATAATTGGTTCCCGGTGAAGTGATGACAATTCCACCGATTCCTCCAGTTCCATCCAACCAGACAACGCCAGTGGCATCCATGTGCGGGGCCTCGAGGGCCGCGCGATAGAAATCTCCAGCCATCACCTTGGCTGAAGCAGACAGGGTGTATGCCGCCTCAGTACTGGTCAACAACAGATCGACCTGTTCGACAGCAGACCTTGAAGCATCCTCTGGAACTGATACTGAAACCACCACTGACAACATACCATTGCTGTTGACCACCAAAGTAGTGTCACCATCCTGAGAAGTATCTGCCCACCCGGACGACGAGGTAAGACCAATTGTGAAACTATCAGCCGCATTGCCGATGTTTCGAATGACGAAAGTGAGTTGAGTCGTGACACCCGGTTGCGTGGAACGGTCGGTTGGTGCGCTCAACATTGCATTGTACGGAGAGAACGTGATGGCTCCCGTTGCGACCACAGACACAACATCATCAGAACCCGTTCCATTGAACAAAGCATCAACATCCATGATCCAATCACCATCAAAGCCTGAAACATCAACATCGATCTGGATGCCGCTGGATTGTGAAATACTGGTCAGTGTCCCTGGATTCAATGAAATTCCAACCGAATGGAAAACAAACGACTGACTCCCATCTGAGGCATTGGTCAAAGTCACCCTCATGGTAGCCAGCAAGGGGATGACGCCGATATTCCTGACACTGGAGAGGATACTCAATGAGGATTCAGAGAAACGTACATCCGGATCTCCCGGTAATGGTTCTGGTGTATCATGACTGGACACCTCTCCTCTCTGGAAATCAGAGACCGAGAAGTCCAACGTTCCTTGATCATTCAATGAATTGGGATCGCCTTCAGCATTCACAGTCGCCTTCAATCGCTGCGAGACTCCTTTCTGCGCATTCCAATTGAACAACAATGCAGAAGAAGACTCTCCAGGTTGAACTGCAGGAAGAATGATCGAATCTATCAAATCATTCGGAGCAGCAGTACTCCCGTTGGTCAAGACAACAGTTCCACCCGCAGCAGCCGTTCCCAGATTCCGCACCACCACTGACACGATGTGTGAACCGGGAGCAAGCACTATTCCTGAACCAGAATCTATCGAACCCCCGCTGGAGATAGTGACCGAGACCACTTCAAGATCCGGAGTACCTACTCGAGCCGATGTCGCTTCGGCTTCAAGCGGGGCGAAAACCAGAAACATTGGCATGAGTAACAATGCGAACATCAACAAAGCCCGATTGTTTTCAGCTCTCATCTGCTGTACCCTCCTTCTTGCTTGGCATGGTGAACCTCTGGACATCCACCTTCTTGCCCTGCCTC
>CALCOQ010000057.1 GCA_937897005.1 uncultured euryarchaeote | reverse complement strand
TTGTTGATACTTCATTCAAGCCGGAGACAGATACAGAAGCCTCTGTCGCCGCCCCTAGATTCATGCCTAGGCCAATTAGTGTACTTCCATCGTCACGAGTGTATTTCGACTGCACGATGCTAACATATGCTCCAGGTAAACTTGGGTTGACGGTCATGCTCGCCATTCCATCCGCATCCGAGGAATAGATTTCCTCTTTCATCACCTCGAACGGTCCATCGGTGATGAAACTGTCAATGACTTGAGGACTGGGTATGAAATCCCTACCGTTCTCAAGCCAGCAACGGCCGCCATTATCGGCCCAACCTTCGTACCACTCTTCACCATCATCTTCATGATGGAAACCGTGATTCATTTTGTAAGTGTACCAATGGGTGATGGTGTTGTCATCACCCTCAGGGACGATTTGCACCTGGATTTCGTATTCCTCGTCACCAGTTGCACTTTCAGGATATTCGTGGTTTGTTCCTCCATTATCATCGGCATCCGAATCTACCCACCAATCGGAACCATCTCCCCAATCGATTTTGATAGAATCGAGGTCGGTTTTGTCATACCATTCGTCTTCACTATCGAAGTTCGAATATTCCCATCCAATGCTGACCCATTTACTGCCATCCCCGTTACCCCATGTTCTAGCACAACCTGGGGTGCCTGGAAGCGGGATTGTATTCATGAAGGAAAACTCAATGCCATTATCGTTTGTTCCGCTGGTGGTAACCTCAGCAATGCCTTTTTGACCCTGTAGGTTTGCTTCCCACAAACTGCCTGTGCCCTCTCCTTCGTCGTAGTGCCAAGAGTTCTGAGGATGCTGCCTTTGCTCCTCCTCATCATGATAAGTTCCCCACTCTTGAATCTCATAACTGACATCACCATCCAAATCACTGCCAGTGTATCTACCTCTCAGTTCTGACGTTGAAGCCAGGATAGTGAGCTCAATATCACCCTCCGGTTCCATACTTCTTACCGCATCTTCAGCGGCTTGCGGGGATAGTCGCAAGACCGCGATATCCACCTCAGCGTCTTCAACCGGACCATAGGCGTCATAGGTCAGAGCACTGACGGACAATGGTGAACTGACTGACGTAGTCTCATCTTGATTAACTAGAACTCCAATTGCCGAGACAATAAACTGTTCATCCATTCCCTCATATGCCATCACTTCCATCATGCTTGGAACAAGTGATTCCATCCTCAGTTCAGCGTTTTCGACATCGCCTTGGTAATTCTCCATCGGTTGCGAGAATGTCCACTCTGTGGCAATGATGTTGTCGGCAACCAACCTACCAATGTATCTGTGAGGGTCATCATCTTCCTGCATCAAGTTGGTTGAGATGGTTTCACCGATATGATTTGTCATGCTGAGAGGGAAACTGTTTGGATATTGGGTTTCATCACCACCCCAGAACTTCAACTCAACTCCAAGGGTTAGAACATGAGGGTCGTAAAACGAAGTTCTCACATCGTATAACTCATTGAAATATACAGTGTCACCAGTTTGTTCTGGTTCTCCCGCTTCACCATCATCGCCTTCCTCCTCCTCATTTGGCCAATACATGTATCGGTCGACGCCAGTAGCGTTGTCGATCCAATCAACAAAGTAGGTAATCGTCCCACCAACGCCTTCCCACACAGGATGCTGGACTGAATCCATTAAGTGTTCAATGATATCTTCTGGCAGAGTGTCGAAGTCATCGAACACGTCGTTCACCCAAGGAGAGTCAGATTCCATCTTTGCAGCCCATGCTTGACCCTCAGCAGTTGTCTGCATCAGTTTCTCGTACTGCCAGATGATATTGTCCGGGATTTCATCTCCATCGAAATCCTGCATATCTTCTTCTTCAAGATGCTCCGCCATCTCCACGAATCTAACAATCAACTGCTGGAACGGAGTCATGTTGTCGAAATCCCCCTCCATCAACGGCTGAAGATATGCCACAAGCCCATCAATGATGGCCTCAGGGTGGCTTGAGACAGCCAACAGAGCGATGTTGTGAAGAATTATCTGGAAGGATTCGAATGGCTTGACGTTGTCAATCAGATTCTCAAGCGCCTCTTCCATCGCTTCCCACTCTTCGCTACCCAAGAGTGCATTATAGGCTGCCTCAAAGTCGCCGGTTCCCTCAAAACGGGTGAAGTTCTCAATCGGGTCAATAGCCATGAGGTACTCGCCAACAGCAGGGAAATCATTGAATGTACGCGGCAACGGAAATTCATCGAGATATATCAGAAGTCCAGTAACGAAAGCCATCGCAGCATCAATATCCTCAGAGTCCAAGAAGACCATCAGGGCTTCAAGGAAGTTAGAGCCAGCCGACCAGTTGTCCTGATGATTGTGGCCGGCATCGATCATGGCATCCCAGAGTTGCTGACTGCCACCGGACCCGCTACCTTGGGATGCGGTTCCAACAAAGTTTGTCCAACCGCCGTGACCAGATACCCCATCCGTCAAATCGTCGAACTCATCCTTGATGTCCATGGTCGGTTTTG
>CALCOQ010000056.1 GCA_937897005.1 uncultured euryarchaeote | reverse complement strand
GATGGTGCTTTCTGGTACAGTCGTTCGTCGAGAAAACGCGATGAAGTACGAACCATGCTTTTCGTAGCAATGATGACTACTACAGCCGCGGTTTCATTGGCTCTGTTCTCACCTATCAGAGCACAGAGAACCCTTGCACTGGTCATGATTCTGGGAATCGTGCTCGATTGGTTGGTCACTCGCTTCCTTCTCGAAGATTTCTATTTGAAACGACGTGCCAGTAAAGAGAAGAAGGAAAACACAGATTCCTTGCCATCACATCCTGCACTGGTCTGGGGCTGGCCATTGGCGTTGTTGCTGTTGGCCACCATCGCAATCACTTCTCCAACTGGCTTTGAGGTTCTTTCAGTGAAACAATTACTCCCAGAGGATGACCCGGCAATAGCTGAGATGGAAGAGATTCAATCAAAGTATGTACTTGCCTCCAGCACTACCGCCTGGATAGCCATCGATATTTCTGGAGACTCCTCGCAAGACCTACATCGAGTCCTTGACCTGCAGCAACAACTCGGAACTCACCCGAGTGTGTTGACCCTCGACACGGGGGTATTTCGTTCAGCGATGGTGGTGGGATTGACGGCTGGAGAAAATGTGTCAGATAACACCACCATCGACCAGTTGTCTTCATCCAACTCAGGCTCATTATTCTTGAAAGATTCAAGATTGCAAAAGGATGGTTCAACTTCAGGTGTTGCTATCGTGGCGCTGATCGATGGTCAGGATTCAGATGCAGCACTGCAGTTCAAGGACGATGTCGAGAATCTACTGGAGCAGAACGGGCTCACGGGAGGAATCGGCGGTGACCTCATCATGGGGGCTTCATTGACGCGAGACTTCGATGAAAGCAGGATGTTCCAGATATTTGCGGCAGGTGTTGCCGTGTTCATCGTTTCATATGCGATCATCGGTTCTCCAAGAACCGCCGCTCGAATCGCCATCGGTACATTGGCGGTTGGTATTGCGGTTGATGGAATGGCCAGTTTCATGGGTGGAAGAGGAATAACCACGGCTCCTGCGGTACTGTTGGGAATGGGTTTCACTGCCGATTATCTTTCCCATGCCAGTTCAGAACATGCCCCAACCAAGAGAGATAATTCAGCGAGATGGTGGGCGGCTCTGTCTTCTCTCTCTGCTTTCGTGTTATTGGGATTGGCTAGATTCCCACCAGCAAAAGACGCTGGAAACCTACTTACCATCAGTATTCTATTCTCAGTGATTCTTGCAACTTTCCTTTCATTCAGACACGTCAACCATACAAGCAAGGATTTTACCGATGAGGAAGAATGAGTATTGACATCATCAGAGGTCAATCATCTCAGGCATAGTAGAATCTTCTTGTTCAACCAGACTGGCCTGGTCCATGCTTGAAGCCGCCGGAGTTGCATCAAGCGCACCATCAAAGGAGGTCCACGATTCAACCAAGCCGGTTTCACTGAGTTTCTTACGCCTGCGTCCGGCCAAGAAAATCAACAGCAGGATGACGAAGGCGCCTCCACCTATTCCACCACCTACCTGACCCCAGTTGGTCTCGCTGAGTTCTGCTTCCACCAGCAGATCCCTGGTAATCTCTCTTATCACACTGTCATCTGTTGCTTTGATCTTCAACTGAGGTCTGCCAGCCTCAGAAGGTGTGAATTCTAGACTACCACTCCAAGTTCCATCTCCATTGTCCAGCAAATCGAATTCCCATTGTTGGATTCCGTGGATCAGCATTCCTTGAACGATTTCAGTACTGCCATCTTCATCATTCATTTCCACCGTCACTTCGAGTGTCACTTTCTCACCTACAGTGAACTTCTCTTGAGAAAGTACAAGATTACTCAATACAGGCCATGATTCCTTCAAGGTCAGATTGAAATGCAGTTCATCTGAAACTCTGCGTGTATCTGTCACAACCAATTTGATGTGGTGATTTCCAGAACCCAGTTCTACTTCTCCAAAGGACTGATTGAGAATCAAGACCCAACCACCATCATCACTGCGGAACCATTCATAATCTGCGATGTCTCCATCAGCATCTGTAGATGAGTTGGCGGAGAAGAACACACTCTTCGAGGGGTCCAATGTCTTGGATATACCTGGAACAACCTCGGGTGAATCAACCACGGCGATTGGAGCAGAATCTGCCACCACCAGAGTGATGATCTCACTGCGTTCCATTCCATTATCATCTCTGAGAAGGAAGGTGAGATGATGGGTTCCAGCAGGTAGTTGGATTGGATGAGTGGTGTTTGCATCCACCTCCTCAAGAATTGGCCCATTGACCAGAGGGTGGTCGCTGACAACGCTCAGAGTGAAATCATCACCATCAAAGTCAATTGAATCAGAGGCATCGATGTAAATAGTATCCTTAGAGAGGAAGCCTTGTCCATCAAATGGAGTGACCAATCCAAGAACTGGAGCGGATTGAGCAACATCGATGGTGAATGAAGCCGAAGAAATCCCCCCTAACAGGTCATCGAAGGTCACGGTCACCGTATGATTTCCAACTGGCATCCATCCTTCCCAGATAAGCCAATCTTCACCTTCAGGAGTCAGGGCTCCACTGATGTTTGAGACCCAATCAATGCTCAGAAGGTCTGAACCCTGAGGATTTGGAGTGCTGGAGCATAACCATATTCCAACAGGATAGGAACTGCACCATGAATCCCAGTCACCGGAACCTTCGGTACTGAAATTGACCAATGTCGAGGTATCGATCAATAGACCATCTTCCGGGGTTTCAATGATAACGACCGGAGCACTGTTCTCTACCACAATGGTCTGCGTCAATTCTGCTACCTGAGTGAGATGTTCTGGTCGGTCATCCCAAACCTGAACGAGAATATTGTGGGTTGCTCGTGAAAGGTGCCCTTGCCATGACAGAATACTGGTGCTACCGTTTGCTTGACCTAGAATTCCATCGATATCAGAAATCCATCGAATTCCCATTGCATCACCTTCTGGGTCCACAGTTCCAGTGGAATTAAGGAATACGATCTGGTCAGAGGTATTCGCCTCTCTTTCCACGATCAAATCTGGAATTGGCATCTCGTTGTACAGTTCAACATCAATGCTCCACACCGATTCAGGATTGATTCCGTCACTGAAACCGATCTCCAGTGTGAAATTCGCTTGAGATGAATCAGCGAAATTCATGGTCCATTCATCTTGACAATCGGTGCCCGTGCAATATTGAGAGGAGGGCCAGTGACTGGCCCATATTCGGCGAGTCAGGGTATCACCTTCAGGGTCAACGGTAGAACTGCTGTTGAAAGTCACATCCTCTGTCCATGCTGGGCGTAGAATGTTGTTGAAATCAGGAGGAGGAGAGGTTGTGATACTGATGATTGGAGGAAGGTTGGTCAATTCTATCGTGCGGGTTTCCGAGACACAGTTTCCTGCTTGGTCACATACTTCCAGTGTGATGTCATGTATTCCATCATTCAATGAGACTTCACCACCATCGTTGACACTGATTGTAGAAGTTGAACCAATAATACCGTTCAGCGAAGATGTCCAAGTGTAACTCAGTGTATCATTATCAAGGTCCCAAGAGTCACTTGCATTGAAAATGACCTGACCTCCACTTGGGAAGATGTCTTGGTCCTCAGGTGTTGACCAGACGAGGAATGGCGGTTGGTTGGCCAAGTCCATCACGCAATAGAGAATTTCATCATCGTTGAAGGAGAAGGATGTGGTATTGGTGGTGTTGTCATAGGAACATTCGACTGAAACCTGAGTGAAGGAGCTTGCTCCAGTTGAATTCCAACGCTGACCGATGAAATTGGGAAATTTATCGAAACCCAACCAGTCGCTGACATATTGAAAGTCAGTGGAGTATTGGTCGAATGAAACTTCTACGTCCGCCCTAGGCACCCCATTGCCGTGCTGATTGATGACCCATACCGTCATGTCCCATGCAAGGTCGATATAGGCTCCAGTTGGAATGATGGCTTGATTCAAGTCTATGTTGTCGGGTTGATGAAGACGGAGACTGGAATTCGCATCCAGCGACAATACGTGGCTTCCACTCTCATCATATGTCGTGGACCAGTTGGCATCAACATCATTGAATTGGATAGAACCACTGCAATCATTGCTGATGTTCAATCCAACTCCAATCAGGTCTGAGTGATTTGAAAGGATCAGGCAATCGCTACCGCGTAGAACCGCGTGAGAAAGTTCACTTGTCCATACCCCGTTGTGATTCGCATCCCAGTGCAATCCTTGGTGGCTCCCATGCATGTCCAGACCATCGATGACACCTGCAGCTTCAGTGATGCTGATAGCAGGACCACTGCGATTGACCCAGACGTGGACATCGTGCATCTGGAATCTTCCACCTTGATACGATGCTGTCAGACCACCGTTATCGATTACAATTGGTGCGGTTCCATTGAGTGGATCATGGATGTCAAAATCATCCAACCAAAGGTCAACACTGTCTTGTGCCCAGACTCCTCCCCAAGCATCTTCACGGGAGATGCAGGTTCTGCACATGACATCGCCACTGTTCGATTCGATGTCGTTGGATTCGATGAACACCATTGCAGCTCCATCTTCTGGACCTGTTGCTTGATGGCCATTGCCAGTGGTGGATACATTCGACAATTCGACCTTGCGCCCATCAAAGACTCTGACTGCTGAAAGATTGTTGTCATGGATATCCATTCCATCAACAACCAGTGCAGAGCCATCAACTCTCAACCCTTGAGCACTGTTGTTGAACAGTGTCCAGTTCTGCCCTTGAATGGCACCACCTGATTCAATCCAGACTCCGGGTCCTGCGGAACCAGTGACGCTCAGGTTGATGAATTCAGGAGCGAAGAAAGCAGCGCGATTGTAAATTCCAGCAGCGTGTGTTCCCTTGTTCGGATTACCTGAATCAGACACTGATACATCCTTCATTGTGGTGCTGGAATCGGTGAAGTAGAGCCTTATTCCTGGTGCGATGTTGTCTTCTATCACCGCTCCTTCAATCCATGCACCACTGGCATTGATCTCCAATGCTGCTTCTGCCCAGCCTTGATCTGCTGCATCTGGACCACCTGTACCTCGAATCTCAAGGTCCTCGATGATAGCGGCCTGATAATTGGTGTAGTTGAGATGGTCACTCTTGTCCACCATCAAGCCTCTGAACTGACTATCTTCAATCACCACTCTGCGCATTACCGCTCTGGTAATGGAAGAATCTGAGATATGACGGATATATGCGCCATTATCACACTCATCAATGTATACGTCTTCAATCAATAATTGAGAATCCTCGACCCAGATGGCCGCTGAAAGTGAAAGAACTGCGCCTCCGATATTCGTGAAGTTCAGGTTTCTGTACATCCCTCCTGAATTACCCCACACGTTGAGAGCTCGGTTCTCCAGCCCATCAGCAACGAATCTGTTGACCACTGGAGTTGAGTAATTACCAACTGAGAGTCCGATTCCTTGTCTCCATTCGATTCCATTGGCAAGTCCTTGTCCACCATCTTGAATAGTTAGGTCTTGAATGATTGGTGAGGCCGAATTGTAGAGGTCAACAGCCACTCTATCAGCGTCCTCGACAGTGAGATTGTAGAGCAGAGGATTGCTGTTGTAGATGGTCACTGCATATTCTGAATCCTCGATGGTGAGATTGTTGACCACACTTCCTCGATTTCGTGATGTTGAATTGAATTGAATGCCAAGATGGTCGCCGAAGCCCTGACTGTGCATCTTCACAGGGCACGATTGTGTTCCTTCTACCGTCAAACGCCCATCAACATGGATCCTGGTTCCATAGGACATCCATATCTGGGTACAATTTGACACCACCAGGGCATCTGATGACGAAATGTGATACGAGGAATTCAACCAGACATTGCCACTCCAGGTGGTTGTTGCTCTAGCGCTGCTTCCGGACTCAACGGAAACAGTATTGATTCCAGAATCCGTTTCAGAAGGAATTGAATCTTCAAGCACCACAGCCATAGGTGAAAACAACAACATCGCCAATGCCAGTAGAACAGCACACTGTGGCTTCATGGCCTGCGGGGCCTTTCCCTTCTCTGTTAAAGCAATCCCCAAATGTGCGAACTTAAGATTCAGAGTTCTGCACCGATAAGGGTCTTGGTATCCTTGATACCAGGGATGATTCTTACTTGTTCAACAATGCATCGAGTCAATTCAACCTCATCCTCTGCTTGAATGCGGGCAATGAGGTCATATTCTCCAAAAAGCATCCAGCGACCGGAAACCAGCTCGATTTCATCGAGAGCAGAGCGAATGGAATGTTCAAATCCAGAGCTTGTGTTGATCAATACGAATCCAATAGCCATTCTTTCACCTCAATAATCGACTGCGATAAGTGTCTGGGTGTCGCTGACACCATCTATCAATCTGAAGTCCTGCATCAGGAAAGAAGTCAGTGATTTGTGATCTGGAGCAGAAACCAATGCCAATAGGTCGTACTCACCGTAAAGAACGTGTAATTCAGCAACATTATCATGTAGATCTAGAGCGAAATATACATCTCGTTCCTTGGATGGCTGTGTCTTGAACAGAACGAATGCTTCAGGCATGATAGACACTTTCGGTCATCCGACCAGCGTTCCCTTCTTGATGCTTACCCTATCGATTTCATACTGCGAAAACCCTCGTAATGTCATGTTCAGTTGCTTCTATGGCGAGTAACACGTTTGCGTCATACTCATTTGTGAGTGTCATCCCGTTGGTTTCGATGCAAGAGCCGCTTGTAGCTGAATTGGTCCCTGAGACAGGTCCCGTTTCATCCGCCGATGTCAGTTCAAAAAGAGAACTGGATATGGCATTGGGGGCGACTGTTGCAATCACGATAATCTTCATTATTCTCGCTGCGGGATTCGGTCATGTCGCAGAGAGTACCGTGAATGGTGAATCATCAGAGAACACGGGAGTCAGGGTACCTACATGGGAACGACATAACTTGGATTATGTCACCAACATGAGTCATGGCTTTGTCATGGAGTTTGGTTCTTATCAGCCACTGGCGACAGCAAACGAGTGGAATTCCACGCATGTTTTCGTGGAATTCAATCTTCCAATAGAGGAAGGTGGCTCTGCTCCGAACGGCAAGGTGAGTCTGGCATATTGGCGACCAGATGTCCCTGAGGGAGTTGAAGTTCCGGTGATTGCAGAATTCGGTCCATACTTCAATGAGGCAAGTGTCAGTACTCCTTCGATTGAAGTTCCTGGCACTTGGTTGGGACAGATGATAATCGATCAGATTCTTCCACATGGCTTCGCATTCGCTCAAGTCTCAGTATCTGGGACAGGAGATTCGAATCATTGTATGGATCTCATGGGTAATGCAGAGCAACTTGGAATAGATGCAGCAGTAACATGGTTGGGTGAACAAGAATGGTCCAATGGCAACGTTGCGATGATCGGCAAGTCTTACGATGGAAGCACCCCTTGGCAAGCAGCGATGTTCGGAAATCCCCATCTAGCGACCATCGTTCCCATCTCTGGATTGATTGGAGTCAAGGAATTGATGTGGAGAAATGGTTCATCCGAAGCCAGAGCACCATTCATGCACAATGTTGTTTATGGTTCATATGGAATTGATGGAGATAGCGAGGATATTGGAAATATGTGTCCTGATTATTTCGCAGGTCCTGCTACAGGAACGGCTGCCTATGCTTTTGGAAGTGAAGTGGTTGGAACATACTGGCAGGAGAGATACTTCCTTGACAGGGTTCTGGAGAATTACAAGGGCTCGATATATATCGTTCAGGGAATGCATGATTGGAATGTTGACCCCCATATGGCAATTCCTACGATAAATCTGCTCAAGGATCGTGGAATCGAGAGCAAGGGTCTGTTTGGGCAGTGGGATCATGATTATCCTGACCGGCCAGATATAATGCTTGACCGAAGCGGCCCCGGACGCGGTGGAGAAGCCTTTCCAGAGATGGTCCGATTTGATTGGATGCAGGATCTGTTGGAATGGTTTGATTATTACCTGAAGGAAATCGGTACACAACCGGGTCAATGGATAGAGATCCAATCTCAACTTGGAACCTGGAGATTGGAGGAACGCTATCCACCAGAAGACACAACGGAAGTAAGGCTGGCTTTAGGTGGTGAGTTGAGTCGAATAAGTGGTGGGCTCAACATTCTTCCAGATGCAACCTCGAGTGTGGTGTATGAATCAGAATCGTTGGAAGAAGCGATATATATCGCTGGATTACCAAGATTGCATGTTGAGGTCAGAACCACGACATATGGTGGGCAATTGTATGCCATGATGGAGGATTGTGATGAGAGTGGTGCTTGCCTACATATTGGACATGCTATCATGGACCTGCGATATCACGAAGGAGGAGAGCAGATACAGACCTGGACCCCACCATTACAATCATTCACAGCGTTGATGGAATTTCTGCCTATGGACGTTGAAGTGATGGCAAATCACACGATCAAGTTGACATTGATGAGTACTGGAGAGGATTATCTTCCCGCTTCCACTTCAACCATTGTCACTATCATGGAAGGTGAAGGCTCAACTCTGCAACTAGATACATTTGATATCGATGATGCATTCATTTTCGAGGTTCCTGGGTGTACTCACGAAGTTTGTCAATAGTACTCAGCACGTATTCGTCAAACTCAGAATAATTTCACTATATTTAAAATATATTCCTGTGCTCAGTAACGGCCACCGCCACCACCACGGTCACCGGGTCTTTTCGGTCCTCCGCCACCACCAAGGTTTCCACTGTTGCCTTGGCCGCCACCTCGCTGTTGCCCTCGCATGCCAACTCCTTGAGGAAGTTGAGGTCCACTCTGCTGGCCTCCTCCGCGTCCCATCCCACCTGAACCTGAAGAGGCTTTACCACCGAGTAATCGAACCTGTTCCTGGTCCTCGAACTGGTCTCTCATTCGTTCGAACATATTTCTCAACAACATTCCATGCTCGACCTTCACTTTGCGGTGAACGACCAAGTCATCGATATCTTCTTCATACGCCTTGAGCATGTCAACATCCTTACAATCCTCCAATCTGTTTCGCATTTTCTTGTACCGACGTCGTTTTCTCATCAATGCGAAAACAGTGATTGGAATCATCGCTAGAGGAAGAAGTAATTCGCTGGTGATAAGGTCGACCACGACAGATACTGAAATCTCGACTCCTTCTGGGTCATATTGTGACTTGAAGCCTTCACCGGGGACGTAGAACAACCCAGTATCCTGATCTCCATATTTGTTGAATGGTGTTTTGTTACCATCTTTGTAATCACTGCCTCTCTCTCTTTCCAATTCGTCTGGGAAACCATCTCCATCCCTGTCATGGTCCAGCACGTCTGGGATGAAATCCCCATCGATATCCTGTGGTCTGGAATTTGGGTCAAATGGGTCGAAAGTCATGGTTGGAGTAGATGCGTCCATCTCATTGTCATTGGTTATCATATCGCCATCGATATCAGGATCCAGAATGTCAGGCATCCCATCTTCATCAAGATCTGAACAACCATTCATGAATATTGAACTGGTTCCCGGAAGACTGGGGCAATCATCGGTCAAGGGATGCCCAAATTGATCAGCCCACCCATCGCCATCTGAATCAGACCAGATTGTTGAATCAAGAGGCCATACGTCGCTGTTGTCTCCTGTTTCGTCTCCGTCGCTATCCGCCCATTCATCAGGATCTGTTGGGAAGATGTCAACAGAGTCGTTGAATCCATCATTGTCTCGATCCTCGGTACAATCGATGGTTTCATTCGTCGCTTTATTGACACAGTTGTCAGAATTATCTCCGATTCCATCCTTGTCAATGTCGCGGTCCTCCTCAGAATCTTCTGGGAATGCATCAATCACATCAGCAGCACCATCACCATCCGAGTCTGGACAACCAGCCCATGGAGTGCTCGACCATCCCGGAATATTTGGGCATTGATCGCCTTGATCTGAGACACCATCTTCATCGGCATCCCCACACCCCACTCTGTCGATATAGGAGTTCCCAGCAGCATTGGGGCAATCATCACCATTTTCTTTGCTGGAATCATCTCCATATCCATCACCATCTTGGTCTCGCGATTGTTCAGCATCATCTGGGAAGTGGTCATTTTCATCCGAAACATCGTCTCCATCACTGTCAATTCCCCATTTACTTGCGTCGTCATCGTCGAAATCCGAAGTCACCGACCAACCATCCTTGTCGCTATCTATACAACCATATCTATCT
>CALCOQ010000055.1 GCA_937897005.1 uncultured euryarchaeote | reverse complement strand
CTCGGTGGTGCTGATGATTTCCTTGCCACATTGATGGTGGAAAGAAGGATGGATGTCGCCTCTCTTCGGATGATGAAGAGGAGAAACCCTCAGAGGTGGAGCGGCCACCCCAACAGAGATTATTGGATTGAGAGATATCTAGACCATCTCGATGTTCCAAGTATGCCTGAACTGGAGTATCCATACCCGCTGATGGGGCCATGGGATGCTGACAGATACAAGGACTGGGTTCAGTGGCTCATCGATGAGCCACATCACCTGAGGCCGATTGAGAGAAATGCCAGAGAATACGTATTCGGCGGAATCAAGACGACCATCATACACGGAGACGTCATTGATCACGCTGATTGGTTGTACCTCAAAGACGCAAGTCTGATAATGAGGAACAAACAGTTGAGAGCCTGTCTCGCAAGATGCCTGCCATTGAAATTCAAGGCAGTGAAACTTCAACCCAAGTGGGGATTCCAGCCTATCACTTCACTGAAGTGGTCAGGAGAAGATGCAACTGTTGGATTAACACAGAGGTTACTGAATCTGGCCCTGTCTCCAGTTGTTGCAACCATCGTTCACGGCGATGCCAGCCTTGCACAACTGGAAGCGGAACTACAGGCATTTGATGGACCGGTTGAGGAACTGTTCATCTTCCATCTCGATGAGGACGATTACCACGACAGTGAAGAATAGGGAAATCTAGTGATAGAATTGATAAGGGTGGTCGCGTGATACTGCATCAGCGGTCAGAATATTGTTGACACGAACGGCGAAATCCCTTGAGTGAAGAGTGGGAATCTGATGAGCGGAATAAAGAGATTTGGGAGATTGATTCGATTGGGTTCTGAGGAAGAAGAAGAAGAAGATGAAAAGGATAAGGACAAGCAAGTCATTGATTACAATGAATGGTTCGGAACCAGCGAATTTTCAGGTTTTGAGGAATCATGCTCTCCAATACAGTATGCAAGGATAATATTCCATGACATGGAGATCTTCCTTAAGCACCAAGGATGGACACTGGACAAGGTCATCCGTTACAAGAGAAGCGATACCATCAGAGTATCCGCTAACCGTGGAAGTTTCACCAAGGATGGAGTCGAGCATTACTACTATGGAAATGGGCATCTGTTCTACACCAAGAATGAAGACCGAATCATCGTCAACCAGCAGATTTCTGCGTGGGGTTCAAGCATTGAGATCTTCAATGAGGATGTTGATGTACCAGAGGATATCTGGAAGGATTTCAAGGAATACCATACCACTTCAGGAGTACTCAAGCGTGCCAAGTTTGACATGAACTATCGTTTCATCACTCCGAGGGGAAGGACCTGGGATGATATCATCATGTCACAAGCCAAGAAGGACATCTTCAGGACCAACGTGACCAATGTCATCAACTACAACGATGTACTCAATGATGCTGATATCAAGACCTGTCGTGGAATCATACTCTGCGGCCCTCCAGGAGTCGGCAAGACTCTCACCTGCGATGCTCTGGTCAGTGAGGTAGATGAAACAGTCATCTATGTGATCAATGAGACCATGCAGGAGAGAGGTGACGTCGCCAAAGTATTCAATTTCGCTAGAAAACTGGCTCCAACATTGGTCATCTTCGAAGACATCGACACCTTGGGAACAGAACAGAGATCAATGTCAGGAGGTTCACCACTATTATCTGAATTCCTCAATTCCCTTGATGGTATTGAAGAAAATTCAGGAGTGGTCACCATCGCCTCCACCAACCATGCAGATTTTCTCGATTGGGCTCTTCTCAGGCCTGGTAGATTTGAGATCAGGGTAGACTATGTTTTTCCTGACCAGAACAAAAGAGAAGACTTGTTCAAGATGTTCCTTGAAGGCAAGACTGTCCTTGACGATATCAACATCAAAGGATTGGCAAGGGAATGTACTGAACACATGACTGGGGCCCACATCAAAGAAGTCGTCACCCATGCAGGGCTCATCGCTGGAGACGAATCTGATATGCAGGACCTGGTCATCAGGCAAAAGCACCTTGACGAGGCCATGACCAGGACTCGTATCACTCAGGAGAGTTTCTCCAAAGAACGTGGCCACATCTCTGGACCTGTGGAAAGTGGACAGTGGAATTGATATCCTGAGCGCCGCAGCCGAATCCATGCGCACTATTGCCAT
>CALCOQ010000054.1 GCA_937897005.1 uncultured euryarchaeote | reverse complement strand
GAATCCTTCGAATGAAGGCCCATCAGACTCTCTAGTCACTCCTCCTATGGCATAATTGCCGCTATCAGCAACATCGATTCCCAATGCCTTGTCAATCGAGGCTCTGTCTATGACCGTGTCTGCACTGGCCCAAACTCCTTGTGAGGCTGAACAACCATTTCCATCTACAGTGGAGCCTGGGGGAGTTGTATCACATTGATCGGTGATGTCTGGAATCCCGTCTCCATCAGTGTCAACATATGGTGGGTCTGTGGTTATCTCAAATATACTGCCCGCGGAACTATACCAGTTCTCTGCATCTGATAATGAGGCCGTCAGAAGATATTCTCCTTTGCCAATGGCGGTGACATCGATCTCTTCTGTGTGGACTGGGCCTGTTGGCACGATGATGACTGAATCTCCTTCCATTGGAATCCCATCAGCGCTTGCTAATTCCCAATCTAATTGGTATTCTCCTCCAGCCTCAAGGTTCCATCCATAAAGGCCAATATCAGCACCTCCAAAACCGTCGTCATATGCGGTCATACCAATATCGGGCGACCAAGGTGATTGACTTGTCACTGATACTGTTGGGTACAAGGTTGCCATGTGGAAATTATCCACGTAAGTCTGAACGACCCAGTGGTAAACTCCTTTTGGCATCGGACCTACATTGAATGTGGCGAATGAGATATTATGTGCTGCTGCTTCCCAAGAAATGCTACCGTTTGCTCCATCTACCCAGTCACTGGTTTGATTCCAAACCAATTCATATGATGAGCCCGTACTGAGATTCCATAGGTCGAGAGTCGCTGAAATTCGCCCGTCTCCTGCATCGGTGATGTTGAATGAAGCCCCTGGTGGGCCGAGCGGTATACTCTCCATGGTGAAGACGTCATTCCACTCAGCAACCACTCCCCCATTTGTGACGTCCTCTACTGTCAGATTGACTTGATATTCTCCTGGGATGAGTTGCTCAAATGACACTTCTTGATTCCATGCTGGTGAAGTTGCGTTGAACGAAAATTCTTCTGATAGTGATATGATTCCGGACGTGGTGTCTTCAACCGAAACTCCAACCTTGTATTCGTCACCGCTGGTGAGGTTCCAGACAAGAGCCCTGACTTCCATCTCTCCGAAGTCCGCATCTTCAATGTGAGCACTGGCCTCAGGAACACCGGCCATCACTGCAGTGAAACAATCCCACGCATCTGCTACCTCATTACCATCTAGTGACAAGATTGCCTCAAGACAATGGTAGTCATCAGCCAGCCCTGTAAAAGAGTTAGAACGCATGGTTGAAAGTTGGCCAGTCATATCTTCGGAACCTGAATCTGCAATACTTTCATCATTTCCTGCTAGCAATTCCCAATCGAGTGTGTATGCCTCTGCTCCTGCGAGATTATCGATATTGATCATGGCTTCTGCCGTTCCATCGTCCCAACCCCATATCTCGACTGATACTTCAGGGCCGCCTATCCCAACCTCTGGATAGATGGTTAAGCACGTAGAGGAAGAGTCGATGGTGTCTGAGCCTGATGTCAAGGTTGCATTCAGACAGTAGGTCTCGTAATCAACCAAGGATGCTGTATTGATTGGAACTGTTGCATTGGATACACCTGTCGAAAGGGTTTGTGAACCTCCGGTGACTGTTGCGCCATCACTATCTGCTTCAACTGACCAAGCCAACGAATAAGATGCTGTGTTGTCGAGTCCTTCGGCTTGCACCCAACCGGATGCTTCGCCATCGTCAGTCTGCTCAAATGAATGGCTCAATGTTCCCGTTGCGGCTCTTGCTGAAGCGTTTTCTTCAACAATATCTTCTATTTCTGTTGGTGCTTCAATCATTTGGATCATTGGCATCAATACCATCAAAGCGGTCAACATCAGGGCTGTCTTTCGATACGAATTTGTATTCGACATGATAGTGTCAGCACAGGGTTTCCATTTAACAATAAGGCCGGAAATCAAATTCTATCCGGCGGGCTTTTCATAACTGATGAAGGAATAGTCGGTACATGGCAACTGGAGACCTATCGTCAATGACAGTTCCCCAACTCAAGGAATTACTCAAAGAAAAGGGCCTCACTGTTGGGGGTAAGAAAGCGGAGTTGGTCGCCAGACTTGTCGAAAGTTCTGAGGCTGTGGTGGTAAAACCCACCAAGAAGGTTGTAGATGGTGAACTCGTAGTCGGCGAGTTGCCCTTTTTTCTAGCCATCAAAGAAGGAGGGGTTGGGGCTGTTGAAATCGATAAATGGAAAGCCACATCCTATGGAATGGCATTCTTCATGTTCATCATGTTGATCGTTGGGCTCAATTCGATGTCGTGGTACAGTGCGGATTATGTTGAAGATGGAGGTGGTTGGTCTCCAGATGTAACTATTTACCTCAATGTTGGGTTAAGTGAAATGGAAATAGAGTACTCTGGTCTTTTTGGAGAAATGAGAATGGAAGTGCCTCTAGATGAATGTGATGAAGAAGGAATGGAGGAAGATGGGATAGATTGTGGCACCCTTTCAACTGCAGGAACCATCAACAAAATTTTCATGATTCTCTCGTTGATTTTAATCATTATTTTATTGAT
>CALCOQ010000053.1 GCA_937897005.1 uncultured euryarchaeote | reverse complement strand
TCCATGCTGATTCTAATGGTAACATCTGGATTGGAACGCAAGATGGCGCCAGGGTCTGGGATGGTCAGAATTTCAACAATGTCAATACACAGAATACCGACGGAAATCCAACCGTCTACTATGATTTTGATTCAGATTCGACCATGGTTTATGCTGCAACTAACGCAGGAATATGTGCTTTCTATCTCTCTAACAGGAATCTCGACAGATGTTGGGACAGTGGTGATGACATGGTTTCCAATTGGATGAGGGCTGTCAAAGTGAATGGAAACAACCTATTCGCAGGCTCATGGTATGGTGCCAATCTCATCGACCTGAGTACAGAAGAAGTCGTGCAGAGTTGGGAGGCCGGAGAACAGACTGGAAATGCAGTGACCGTGGTCATCGGTGATATTGCATACATTGCACTCAGGAACATGGGTGTTGCTCGATTTGACCTGGCAACCAATTCTTGGCTGGCGATGTGGGAAAGCGGCTCTGGTGGATTACTTGACACCGATGTTGTCACCAGTCTGGCTGCCGATCGCAACCCAAATCGCATCTGGGTTGGTGGAGATGATGGTTTCCAATGCCTCGATTGGGTCAATGAAACCGAAGAGATTGACATCGAGAAGAGTTCCAGTGCTTTCAGTGGAAATGGAGACCCGATAGAAATCGTCATCGAAGGCAATATTATGTATTATTCAACATACTATTACTATGGAGATAATGTCCACAGAATCAACCTAGATACCATCACTGCACTTTCCAGTCTGGACGCTGGCCAACGTGCTGGACTCAGTGGATATGTGCATGGAATAGGGATGGTTGGAGATTATCTGAACATTGGTGTCGGCCCTAATTGGAACTCAGATGCTGAAGGTGCGGTTGTTCGTTGGAACACCAGTTCATCAAGTTGGGGACCTGACTGGAATGCCACCGGTTCTGTGCAGAGAGTCGAGATGTATCTCTCATCCAGTGGAGACACTTGGGTTGCTTGGGGTTCTGTCTTTCTGAGACGCTATGACAGCAGTGGCCTTGTGACCGGAGAATGGGATGATTCAGATATCGAATTCCCAATCAGAGAGATTCTTGAGTATGATGGTGAACTGCTATTCGCCACAGGCGACGGAATCGCAAGATATGATGAAGTGAATGGACAATGGTTGGGCACTTGGACACCTGGTAGTGGAATGCCTACAGCAGCAGCTGACATGATCATGGACATCTATGTTGATGGAACTGACCTTTGGGTTGGAACTTCGGATACCAACTGGTGGGGCAATCCTCAGAATCCAACTATCCTGAAACTGAACAACACAGGTAACTGGGATGATTGGAGTGGAGGCAGCAATGGAATCTCAAATGGTTTCCCAATCTCGTTTGAACGTTGTGATGACTATGTGCATGTGGCGATGTCCAACAACCAAAACGGAGGAGTGGCGCGTTACAATGTGAATACCGGTCAATGGAATTCATGGACCCAGAGTGGAGGTTCCCTCGCTGACGACTCACCTTCAGCAGTTGTTTGCGATAACCAAGATACTCTGTACATTGGATATTTCAGTCCAGATGAAGGAATTGACAGGTATAGCTACCAACAATCAAAATTCATTCGTCAGATAGATGAGAGCAACAATGGCATCTCTGGAGACAGTGTCTGGTGGGACACAATGGCATGGTCAAATGGAGTTCTAGTGATCGGACATGATTCTGGAACAACCGGTCAAGGAGGAAATACCGTTACACAATATGGCGGCCTCTCGATGCTGGCTGCTTCTGGAGTCAATGCTGGTCAAGCGGGCGTCATGTCGATTGGCGCTGCAGTCACTTCTTTCTTCAATGATGGTGGTGATTGGCTGATCGGCCAAGCAGGTGCAGATAGTGGGTACTCGCATGTCGATCGTTTCAACTACCAACTAGGACTGAACACTGAATTCGACCTCCCAGGACTTATGAATGGAAATGTTGTGGAATTCACTTCCAATTCCACCCATGTCTGGGTAGTCACAGGGACCCCACAAGGATTGGGCAGTGGCGTCCTTCAAGGATTGATTCTAGCCAACGGAAGCGTTGAATGGGAATTCGGCTGGAGTGGCCAAGGTGGAGAAGTGGAAGAAATCGTCTTCCATAATGGCTATGTCTGGGCCTCGGTCAATGGAAGAGGAATCGCAAGATTGGACCCCAGCAGTGGTGGAGCCATGTGGATGCCACAAGGATTGCACAGCGTGGTCGATGGCTTGGTCATCAATGGAGACGATCTGGTTGTAGGACTTCAAGGAACATGGTATTCCGGACCTGGAGTAAGCATTCTCAACACCACTCAACAACAGTGGACTGGTGGTCGATTGATTTCCGGCCTGCCCAGCAATATTGTCAATGATTTCCTCGTCGATGGCTCAATCGCCTACATTGCTACTGAAGGAGGAATCGGCCGATGGAACCTGAGCAGCGAAGAATGGGAAGACTCTCTGACTAGTCTTGATGGGCTGCCAACCAACAATATCTACTCGCTGAATCTTTGGCAAGAACACACCTCAGTTGGAACCCTGAGTGAGAGTACTCTCTATATCGGAACTTCTGGGGGTCTCGCTCGATTCGATATATTGGCCGGGTCCGCATTATCCACCATGACGCTTGCCCATGGCTTGATAGGAACCAAGAGTGGAGCAGCTGAACTATGGTCTGCTAACAGTGGAACCAACCCGAATCTGTTCGTCGCCCACGATGGTGCTGGTTCCACCCGCCCAGGAGTCTCTGAACTCAGTCTGACCGGAAATGATAGCGTAGTGGATATCCACCGTATCGACCAGTTGCCTAGCAACAATGTGTTTGCATTGGCAAGCGATTGGTGGGGTCTTCACATCGCTACTGACAAGGAACCTCTGATACACTGGAATCTGACAACAAGAGAATTCGAAGATGGAGCCGCATCATGGCAGACAATGGGTTGGCCTGTTCGTGGAATGAACAGTGATGGCACCAATCTGATTGCAACGACTCCGATGGGAATCACCCGCATCGATGCCAGCGGAAACGGGCATTATGTATTGGACGTAAAGATGTTACAAGGTGTAACAAATGGATTCATCAGTTCTTCAGGAATGTGGGTGACCACAAGCGATGGAAGTGGATTGTTTGGATGGGGGCCTGCTCCTGCATTCACAGAATATGAACAATTCATGATGAGAAGAGCAGACCCGCTGAGCGCTTCCTTCATTTCTGCTTCGATGAATGTGACAGACTTAACGCATCCAGGAATGAGGATTACTCTAGTCGACCCCAGTGCCCCACAGACAGTTCCGAGTGTTGGTGGAAATTCTGGCCCTAGTGGCATCAAGATGTTGCTGATGCCTCTGATTCTATCCTCACCCAGTGCAGGAGCTGCAACCTATGCCATGAGTCACGGACTGAACTACAGTGGGACATGGTGGTTGAATGAGAGCGACCCCGGACTCGATGAGAAATTACAGAGAATCATCGATGGTGGTAAATTGCTCAATGGAAGTAGATTTGTCACCCTCCGATTACAGAGTCCAAACAATGGCTCTATGGATATCAAACTCTCATATGATTGGGTTCGTACCGATAGCCCTGTGGAAATAACCAACCTGTATGATAGACCAAATGACGGTGGAACAACTCTCACAGCCAATTGGAGTCCGGTATATGATGTCGATTTCGCGAGATACTTGCTGTTCCTCAATGAAGGTCCATGGACCGCACCTCCAATGGAGTCTGATCTGACTGCTTTACCTCCCGACGCTTCAATCAGCATCCATAGTCGAACCTCGACAGACATTGTCTCAGCAGGAGGTTCACCATTGACTGATGGTGTCGAGTACTGGGCCGTTGTGGTTGTTGAATATTCTGATGGCCGCTGGGGTTCCGTTAGTCAGCCATTTGGACCCGCTACTTCCAGTGATGAGATACCAGCCTCTCCTGAATGGGGGGAAGCAGGACCAAATGAAGGTGGTGAACGAGGAGAATTATTCGTTGAATGGAAGAGGTGTGATGCATTGGATCTCGCTGGAACCAATCTCTATCACAGTTCTTCTGCCATCACTGATGTTGTTGGAATGACTGAATCTTTTTCGGTGCCAACTACTCAAGGAAACTCCACAATCATCACTCTTGAGGCAGGAATCCCATATTGGATTGGATTGACTTGCCATGATGAGGCAGGGCAAGAAGATCAGGTGAATGCCACCATCATTGGCCCAGTAGTTCCAACTGGTGGAATAAATGATGGGATTCCCCCTTCTAGAATCGAAGGCGTGTGGGCAGATGATGTGCCTGATGATGAAGGTGGACGAATCGAGGTGGGTTGGATTCCATCTAATGCCGAAGATTGTGCTTTCTATACCATTTACATCATGGAATTGAATGTCAATGTTCAAGTTGGTGAAAATGGTGTTCCATTCAATGTCGTTGACTTCCTGGTGTCTCAAGTGGTCACTGATTGTGCTCAAAATTCAACCATCATCTCGGAGATTGATGGAATGCCCCTTGTTGATGGAAGGGCGTATTGGATAGGTGTCGTGGCTTCAGATGATTGGTTGAATGAAGACCTGGGCAATGTCAACATCGTCGAGGCAACCCCGTTGAGGAATCTGATCAACGTGAATATCGCCCCAGAGCGTATCCATACTCTCAACGCATGGGACCTTCCAGATGATGATGGGACCGCTATTGAAGTCCTATGGGAGCCAGACGTATCGGATGATTTCGATTATTACGTGGTATGGGCATCAGATTCAGATATAACAGACCTGACCGGTTCTGATGCTCTATACAGTCCCGATTACTCATTGTGCGGATGCATGAAGGTCTCAAATCAAAAGAATGGTGATTCCGGTGAAGCACTGACCGTGGTCATGTACAAAGCGAGATATGATGGATATGAACAAGGAATCGTTCCTGATGTGGAATTGAATGTAGCAGTCACCGTCTATGACATCAAAGGGAATGTTCATCTCGACGGATTAAACACCGTCTCAGTGACTCCAATCAACAACAGTCTTGATGAAACTGCTCCTGATCGTCTTGACCTTGTTCTTCTTTCAGATTATAGCGGGGATGCAGGGGATAAATTGGTACTTGACTTCGATCTTTCTGATGCCAGCGATGTGGATGAATATCGTGTCTACGCAGCGACATGGGACTTCGAAGGCGAAGTGGGAATTGGACAAAAGGGACCGGATAATTATATCATGAAACTTGATAGAAATCCAACCCTTCCTCTTGTGATCGATGAATTATTCGATGACCCACTGATTCCAGGACTCACGGTCTATGTCGCAGTAGTGGTGGTAGACACCAGTGGAAATGCACACATGACCGGTCTGACCATGGCTGCTGCTGCCCCAATGAATGATCTTGGAGATGACCCGGGTTCTCACCTGCCAACCATTGCAGACCTCAATGTAGAATGGGTCTCAGCAGGAAGCAGGATTCTTGTTTCGTGGAGCCCAACGGGTGATTCAGCGGTTCAATCATTCAAGATATACATCTCCGATGAACAATTCGATAATGTCGAGGACGCAGTTCTGGTCGATACTGTATTCGCTTCGAACTCATTGTTCATCTCAACTGACAACCATGAGAGTCTGGATAATGAAACCACATGGTGGGTCGGTGTTTCAGCCTCAGAATGTGGAGAAGGTTGGCCAGATTGTCCTATCTTTCGCCGAGTAATCACACCTCTCTATCTTTCTACGCCTGGTAGCAGTGGTTCCACCGAAGGTGATGCAAAGAGTTCCAAAGACGGCTTCAGTCTATCCAGTTATGCCACTCCTCAGAACATGCTTGCAGCAGCGTTGGGTATTGCAATACTACTGCTGTTAGTCATGATGATGCGAGGCAAGACACCGAAGAAAGGCAAAAGCCATTGGGACCTTGAATCCACATGGGGAATCGATATTCAACCACGTACTGAATGGGACGACGACATCGATGTTCTCTCAACTCCGAAATCAGAGATGACAAGTGGCATCATGTCAGCTGCTCAGAACATTGGACAACAAAGAGACTCTATCCCAATGCCAGACATGGGTGCACAGGTCCCAATACAGAATCAACCAGCCTCGAATTTCACAGGACTTACCAATGACCTGCTTGACGAACCTGCAAAGAAGAGTGGAAGCAGCATCGATACCTCCTTCCTGGATGACCTGTTGTGAAGCGGTGGACCATCATGGAAGGAGATCCATTCTCCAGTGTTTTCACTACGATGCCGTGTGATGAATATGGACGGATTGCTTTCCTCGATGCTCACTTGAATCGCTTGAAAAGTCATGCTGAACGTTTGAATATCGATATCCCGAATGACTTCCATGATCTCGTTACTATTGCAATCGGTGAACTTCAAGGAAGCACAAACCATTCAACGATGCTCTCCAATCTGGCCACTCTACGGTTGACCCGAGAAGGGGATGTTTCAATCAAACTTCGAGTCAACGAACAACATGTTTCACCGATGAAAGCGATATCTGTTCCCAATCTACAATGGGCTGATGATATCAAAGGAACAAAACATGGCGATTGGGCACCCTACAAGAAAGCCAGACAAAAGGCGATTGAGGTCGGGGCACACATCGCACTGTTCGTGGAGGATAAAGCCGTGACTGATGCGGATAGGGCAACCCCCATTTTACTGGATAATGATGGAACTGCTTGGATAGCAGATGCGCGAAATGGTGGCGTGGATTCTGTCACTGCTTCTCTCATCATTCCCGCTCTGGAAAAGGCTGGAATCCCAATCAACAAAGGTAGGTTGCATCAAAGTCTGATTGGAAGGGCAAAGGAATTCATCGTCGTTGGTTCGGGTATCGGTGTTGTCAGGATAAATGATATCGATGGGCATGCCATCGGAATGAATGGAGATGGAATACTCACAAAGACGGCCGTGAAAGCACTTGAAAAGGCACTTGGAGAATATTGGGCGGAGGGGGATGGATGAGTAGACATCGAATCTGGCCTTGTGAAGGTGATGAGAATCTATTGCTTGGAATTACCGAGATGTTACGCGCTGAATCTCTACTTGGAGGGGAAAAGTGGGGTGGAAGCGATGAATTACTTCTGATTTCAGGAGGACCGTACAGTGAATTCTCCTCGAACAGCATGTTGATGGGGCCTGCAAATATCAGAGTTATTGCCAGACAACCCGAGAAGACATTTCTGCCTCCAAGGGATGATGACCCCTCCCCATTGCGTGGAGAGATTCCACTTGGGCCTCCTCCGCCTGCACTACAACTGGATATACAAGAATGGGATGGAAAAGCATGGAACACCATTGCCCATCACATGGGAACGAATCTCACTGAATCATTGAGAACATTGAACTCCTTGCAACCCGAGTTGAGCGACCATGAAACACCCGTCAAACCCGGTTGTTGGGTTGGTGGACTAGCATATGATCTGGTTCAATGGACGCAGCCTTGGAGACTTTCTCATCCACCAGAAGAAGGTGCGATTCTTATGGTACTGTATCGCGCTGATCGGTGGCTGATTCAAGATAGAAGCAGTTCAACACTCCATCTCGTTGCTGAAACGGATGATGAGTGGGCCAATGAAGTAGAGGATCTCCTCTCGATTCTCCCTGTTCCGCTGAACGTGAATCATCGGATGCCTGAAAATGAAGTGATGAAGAATGCTGAATCATCAAGTCATGATGCACAACAACATTCTGATATTGTAAAATGTGTTAAAAATGCAATTGAAGATGGCGAATTGTACCAATTGAATTTCGGTCGGCGTTGGTTCGGGAATCTCGCTGAACATCCATGGTTCACGATGATGAGATTGGCTGAGGAAAATCCTGCTCCGATGTCAACCTGGCTTCTTGCAGAGGATCTTGGTCTTGCTCTATGTTCATGTTCACCAGAGTTGTTATTGGCCAGTGAAAATCGAACCATCCGGACTCGTCCAATCAAAGGAACTCGTCCAAGAGGGGCGGATGTTCTGGAGGATGAGGCACTTCGTAATGAATTGCTACATAGTCAAAAAGAATTGGCAGAACACCGAATGTTGGTTGACCTTGAAAGGAATGATATCGGTATGGTCAGCAAACCGGGTTCAGTTGAACAGAGCCGTTTCCAGATTGAAGCATATTCTCAGGTTCAACATCTAGTAAGCGAAGTAAGAGGAGAACTCGAAGAACAAGAAGATGTGTGGAGTGTACTACAAGCGATGTTCCCTGGAGGCAGCATCACGGGTTGCCCGAAGACAGTCACCATTGCAGCAATCGATGGATTGGAAGAACATCCAAGGTCGTTCTGGACCGGCTCTATCGGTGTAGTCGATCCTCGAACCGGATATTCGATGTGGAACATTCTCATCCGCACCTTGGAAGGTCGATTGCAGAACAATGAATGGATTGCCACAGTACAAGCAGGTGGTGGATTAGTGATGGATTCTATTCCGGTGCAAGAGGTAGAGGAGGCTGAATGGAAAGCACAAGCCTTGCGCAAAGCAGCCGGTTGGATAACTCCAGACAATGGCCCATTGGTTTCAGCACCCCATTCCATACATCCGTTGGAGGTCAGAGGAAAACCACAGGTTTCACGCTCATCGATGGGTTCAATTCAATATTGGGCAGATATCGAGGATGCTCCAGAAAAAGGTTCGCGAATTCTTTTCATTGATAATCTGGATTCATTTTCATGGAACATCATGCACGCGTTCTGTGAATTGGGAGTTGAAGTGAAATATTGCCATGGTAGATTGGATGGTGTTGAGTATATCGAGGAAATATTAGCACGTACAAATCCATCGCATATTGTGATAGGGCCCGGGCCTGGAAAACCTCAACAGAGTCCAATCAGTATGGAACTGGCAAGAAGGGCACTACTTGGAGAAACAGCCCCCCTACTCGGAATTTGTCTCGGCCATCAAGCCTTAGGAATAGCTGCTGGCATGACTTTGCTTCATTGTCCAAGTGGTGCGGTCCATGGGAGAACGGTTGATATTCACCACGATTCCACCAATCTGTTCTCGGGATTCTCCTCACCCTTGAAAATGGCCAGATACAACAGCCTGATCATTACTGATGATGAAGAATCCATACTGAACAAGACCGCTTGGGACCAGCATGGAAACATCATGGCTCTCAGTCACCCTCGATTTGCAGTATATGGCATCCAGTTCCACCCCGAATCCTGTGCTTCGATTCTTGGGATGGAATTGTTGTCTACTTTCCTTTCATCGCCAACTGGGCTTCAACAAAAGACGAGTGTATGAACAGGTTAGACAGTAATGATTCGCTTGATTGCGCGACGCGAGGTTGAAGAACGGGCTCACATTCGACGAGGATGAGGAAGCCGGATGCCTACTTGCAGATTCTGCCAAGGCACTTATCCACGCGAGTATTTCATCCATGGTGTTGGTCCTCGAAAGGATGTCTGCCAACGCTGTGGAGTGGACAAGGGAATGATTGAACAATCGGATGCATCTATGATTTTTGATTCCAGTCTAGCAAATTCAAGATTGACACTTCTCTCAAGAAGGATGTCAATCTGGTTGTGGATACTGGCGATATGGATATTCTGGTTCGCCTTGTTCTCCAACATCTCAATCTGGATATCGTTGCCTGTCTTGACTATTCTTACCCTCGCTATGTTGACCTATCATCTATTTGGTCGAGCCAGATACTCCGCCATGCTGTCAAGATTGACACCTGAACATGAGCGCCCTCCAGGCCACTGATCCTGTCAAGTCTTGGCGTGGATCTTGATGACATCGCCATCTGACAATTCATGCTCAGCGCCAATCACTCTCTTGCTCTTGCCATCGATTGCTTTGATGAAGCCATCTCCAAGATCACTGTGAACCGCATAAGCAAGTTCCTTGACGGTAGAATCATCTGCGACAACAAGAGCATCGGGTAGAATTCTGCCATCACCGTCTGTCCAATGAGTTTCATCTTGAACTGGGTATGCGACAATATGGGAAAGAGATTCATGAAGGACCCGCGATATCAAGATTGAGACGCCGGTTCCGCCAAATCCACCCATTGTCTCTTTCATCTTGTCCAATGCTTCAATCTGAACTGGTTTGAGACGCTGTCGTCCTTGTTCTGTGAATTCAAAGTCGGCCTCTCCGGGTCCATACTCAATGAAACC
>CALCOQ010000052.1 GCA_937897005.1 uncultured euryarchaeote | reverse complement strand
GAACGACTGTACCAGAAGGCACCATCAACAGCGACTCCCATTATTATTGGCAAAGCGATGGCATCGATGATCGAGAAGGTCATTCCAAAAGCGGACAGTATCCCTAATTCAGCAGTGAGGACAAGTACGACTCCACCAATGGTCAACGCAGCGACCATCGGGTCCCTCAATCCAATCGCCAACATGGCACCAAGTAACAACAATGATGGCAATAGAATGTAACTCATATCATGCTCAGCAATCTTTCTGGACTTGTTGAACAGCATCTTGACACCGACAGCAGAAACCTCGAACTCAGTGGCCTCACTGACTTTCTCCGCCCAGTCACTCAATGTATGCCAATCTGTATCCTCGCTTGCAGAACCCATCCATATCATCCACAACATCTCATCTGCAGCAGGAGCCTGAGTCGCTGAAGCACCGGAGAACGATGGGCAAGCCACTCCGAGGTTGGTATCTCTTGGAAGCAACAACAATGTCGCCTCAAAGGCTGCTCCTTCCTCTTTGGTTGAACCATTTCCACACCATCCTTCTTCAAGCGTAGGATTCAGAACATCTGCCCACTGCGTAGCATTGGCCAGTGAACGATTCCTTGAAGCAAGGGCTTGTGACCATGACGACAACGGAGACTCTATGCGAGCAATGAAAACATGCTCAGCAGTCCATGCTGTATCTGGATCAGTTCCAGACATGACTTCATGTTCAAGTTGTAACAGTTCCTGAACCCGAGACAGGTTGTTCGTCAACCGACCTCCATCATCATGTCGGAAACGCAGAACAAGTTGAGAGTTCTTGGCATCCCCAACCGATTCCGATTCAATACGCGTCTTCACAGGGTCATCCAACAAGACCTCGGTGTTCAATGCCATCTCAAGTGGGAAAACCAACAACAATGCGGAGCTGATGAACAGACCGAGCACCAAGGCAAAGCGAAGACGCTCTGGGGCCATATAGGGAGTCCTGAACCCTATACTCAATCATCCTTGCTTCGTCTTCGCATCAAACTCGCACCAAGCAAACACAATGCTGTCAAGACAACGCCTGGGGCTGGCAGGAAACCGCCGGAAGGGTCACTACTGCCTTTTGATGAATCTGAATCTTCGTCGTCACAGTCAAGTTGATCAAATATCGAACCGTCCTCACAATCTTCACCGGTCGTGTTGTTACCTTCTTCTTCCGGAGTTTCATTATCATCTCCACCGGGTAGTTCTCCACCACCTTCAATGGTGACTCCACTTTCAGTAACGATGATTGTCAACTCCACAGAATTGTACATTCCTCCACCAACTCTGACCAACAGAGTTCCGGTAGGAATGGTGAATGTCGCCTGACCATCATAATCTGAGACGATACTGAACAAGGTCATACTGTCCCTGATGACAAGGACTGAGAGGCCTTCCACGGGCTGATTGTTCTCATCAATGACTGTCACCACCACAGTATCTCCTGGCACTGGGTTCGGTGGGCTGAATGCCAATGTCAGATTCTGTATCTCAGGTGGTAAAGGATTGGGTACCGACACCTGAGTGCCTACTGCGGACATGATCGTCGCAGAATCTCCTTCACCTTGTTGCGCTACTGCAATCACGGTGTACATGTCCTTTGGTGAGGAAAGCACAGGGAGGTGCAGGTCTGCACTGGTTCCTTGTCCCCAAGCAACAGAATTCAGACTTCCCAAGAAATCGTCCAACATGGCAAATTCCTCTTCGTCATCCATCTGTCTATCGCTGGAACATTTCCAATCATCACCCTGATCAACATAATAATGCCCATCTTCTTCATCTTCTCCTTCATCATAGTTGATGGTGATCTCGAATCCTCCGATTCCCGAACCTGTGGATAGGGTGTAGAACTCTCCTGAATCCTCCTCCATTCCCTGATCCAGATCAAAGTCTGCGTAGACCCAATCATCCCATTCTTCAGTCTTCCAATCCGTTTCAGGTGATACCGAGTTGCCATTGCTATCACGCAGAACGAAATCATCAGAATCAAAGGAATATTGGCTATCCGTGGAGTATCGGTCTTCTTCCTGCCTGACCTGTATCCTGACATTGTAATCATCATCATGTTCATACCATGCACTCAATTCCACACAAGTATCAACAGCATTCCTCTCAGCAGCGATCCAATCGACCTCAGTCCTGACACCTTCTCCATAGAAAAGGTCGGAGAATGATGCTAGATCAAGCGATGCAGGGTCGAAACCGTATCGAGGGGCTGCAAGAGCAAGGATGCGCGATGCTTCTCCCTCATCCGCTGCCAAAGCGATGTTCGTGATCTGACCTGGGCCTAGTGAACCTGTCATCTCCAGAAGACCGGGGTCATTCAAGAGAATCCCCATATGTACCGCTACTGGGAATATCTCGGATTCTTCAGAGAAGATTGCGACCGCAATCATGGAAATTGGAGCGTGAATCCGAACCTCCTGTGAGCGAGATGTATCTCCCTCTTGGAACTCAATTTCATAATCCTCCGGTTCCGACCAGATATCTCCATCGATATCTGTGAATAGATCGGAGAGGTCCATTGGTGCAATGCCCATCCAAGCCATATGAGTATCAGACTCCGAATAATCCAAACCCGAAGGGGCGATAGATATCGTGGCAAGACCTGAAGAGGATGGTTCGACTGAATAGACTGGTATGCCAGCAATCGATGTTTCCGCATGCAATCCTCCAAGAGATACTGAAGCCTGGGTCACAGCAACCACGTTCATTCCTATTCCACGTATCACCGCTCCATCAGAACGGGTATACTTTGAGCCGACGAGGGTGGTGTAAACCCCTGGTAATGTAGGAGTGACCGATAGACTTGCTTCACCATCACTGTTGGAGGTGAATATCTGTTCAGTCATCACTTCAGCCGGACCATCGGTGATGAAACTGTCAATTATCTCAGGTGAAGGCATGACATCAGTGCTGCTGTAAAGTTCACAATAGCCTTGATCATACCAACCTGTATGATAGTCATCACGTTCATTGTAGAAACCCATGTCCTTTTGATATTGGAAATAATGCTCAACCGAGTTTTCGTTGACATCAGTATATGTCACTGTGATCCAATATTCATCCTCTTGATCTTCGCCATAATCATAACTTTCCCATCCGTCTTCGTAGTAATTGTTCTCCATGTTCTGGTGAAAACTCTCTCCATCTCCCCAATCGATATTGAGGGATTTCAGGTCTGGCTTATCAAATTCTTCCCAATCATCGTCTGTCTCCAACCGGAAATTTTCGTATCTCCATCCAATATTGACCCAACTACTACCGTCACCATTACCTTCCGAACGAGCGCATCCACTACTTCCAGGTAGCGGAATCTGCTGCCAGAAGGTGAAACCAAGACCACTGTCTGTGGTGCCTTCAGTAATCACCTCAACCAATCCTCGATCAGGATATGGAAGTATGTCACTACCATCCCAGAACGAACCTTGTCCTTCAATCTCGTAATCACCCTCTTCATCCAGATGAATGGCTTGGGGATGTGCACGGGCCCGTTCATCATCTTCCCAATCACCAAAATTCTGCAGATATGCATAGAGGTCTCCATCAAGGTCTCCTCCAGTGTATCTAGCCTCGAAGGTCGAAGGCTCTTCGATAGTCAGATCGATCTCCCCCTCCGGTTCAAGGGCTGAAAAGGCATCTTCAGCAGCTTGTGGAGATGCGCGAATGATGGCGATGTCTACTTCCGCACCTTGGATTGGACCAACTGCATCGTAAGAAAGCGTGTTTACTGTATAGGGAGCAGAGGCCAAGGTTGTTTCATCCTGATCGACAAGAACACCAAGTGCTGAAACCATGAACAATTCATCGGTAGTCTCCCATGACATGGATTCCATCATCGATGGGCGTAGATTCTCCAAGTGTAGTTCGGCATTGTCGATAGTGCATCCATCATCAGCACAATCAGGTTCGTAATCCTCCATAGGTTCAGAGAATTGCCACACCGCTTCTTCGATGTTGGTCGCAGTCATTCGCCCATAGTATCGATGACGATCATGATCACTCTGATCCAGATCAGTCGAAACGGTGTCACCGTGATTATTTGTCATGCTCATGGTGAACTTACTTGGGTAGTCTGAATCTTCCCATGGACCCCAGAAGCCCAACTCAACCCCGATATCAAGAACGTTCTTGTCGTACTTGGAAGTGCTGATATCATCGAAATTGAATTGGACAGACCCAACGGCAGAAGAAGTGGGTCCCCCTGATGACGGCTCATCATCCTCCTCTTCCGCTTCTTCAACCTCAGGTGGCCAATATGCCCCATCATATCCGAAAGTTGCATTTCGCATCCAGGAACCAAAGACCTCCATTTTCGGAAGGATATCGCTTTCTTCCATCAGGTCTATGGCTGCATCATATCCTATCTTCATTACATCTTCAGGAAGGGAATTGAAATTGTCGAAGACATCGTTCACCCAGTTATCACCGGATGTCATCTTAGCAGACCATGCCTGTCCCTCAGGGGTTTCGAGCAACTTCTCGTATTGCCAGATGATCTTGTCGGGAAAATCATCACCATTCGTATCCTGAACATCTGTTTCATCATCGAGATGTTCCGCCATCTCAATCCATCTGACGATGAGTTTCTGGATCGGGAACATATTATCGAAATCCCCCTCCATCAATGGTTCAAAGTATGTCATCATCCCCTCCATGATAGCCTCTGGGTGGACAGATACCGCTAGAAGAGCAATGTTATGCAAGATGATTTGTGTAGCCTCGAATGGCTTGCGCATGTTCACAAGGTCGTCAAACGCAGCCTCCAGTGCTGTCCATTCATTGCTGCCCAACATGGCATTGTACGCAGCCTCGAAATCTGTGGTTCCCTCAAATCGTGTGAAATTCTCAATCGGATCAACAGCCATCAGATATTCTCCGAGTTCATCAAAATCGTCAAAAGTTCTTGGAAATGGGAACTCATGAAGATAAGTCATCAATCCAGTAACCATTGCCATTGTAGCATCAACATCTTCAGAATCAAAGAATTCCATCAAAGTCTCAAGGAAATTGGCTCCTGCCTCCATCTCATACTGTTCTCGCCCAGCATCGAGCATCTCCTGCCACAACTCGGCGCTCTCTCCACTTCCTGCTCTCTTGCTGGCAGTAGAGACAAATGTAGACCATCCGCCATTGTCCTCAGCAATATCATCCAATGATTGGAATTCATATCTGATATCCTCGGCAGGGCCATAATCTTCCCAACCTTCAGCGACCGCTTCCAAAACCTTCTCAAGTTCTCCACGGAAGACGTTGGGCAATTGTGTAGAATCGTCAACCGCTCTAAGACAGCACCCATCCTCTGCGATGACTCTGGCTCTATATGCTCCTCCAAGAGCATTCACTGGAATGACGTAGGTCCCTTCCCAGACCATGGTATCTGCATCATCTTCATGGGGCCCAGTACTCTGCAGTGAAATCATATCGATGACTGTTCCTTCCCCAACGAAAGGATTGCCTGAAGTGATGATATCGATGGGGTCCTGGTCAAAATGGAGAATCTCTGCAGTCACCAAAGTGGTACTGCTGTGTCCTCTGGTCAGGGCATTGATTACTACATCTGAGCCCACACTTGCGAACTTGGTGGTGACGAATCCGTCAACACTCAGATGATCATTTCCATTACTGTCATTCGGGGCTGGTATATCTGCGATGCTTGCCGGCAAAGACATGCACAACATCAGAAAAACCACTGTAACTGCGGCGCGCTTCATGTCCCGTCCATGAACATCTGATATGTATGAGTATTGGCTTCATTTTTCAAATATATTTTCCATCATAGATGGAAATCCAGGAATTTCTTGAGAAAGACACCCTTCACTGAATGAAATAGATTGCAAGTATCAGGTGACCAGCTTCATCAACAAGTCCGCCACATCCACCATCATCAAATTCTGCCTCAGTCCATGTTCCAACGGATGGAATGAAAGTAGTGCTCGATAATTCCAGAGCCTCGAACCAACTGTTCAATGGAGCAAAAGCCGGCCCACCAGAGTCTGAAACCTGCCAGGATTTCATGGCCAACACACCTTCATCGGTGGCTGGGCATGAAAGAATCTCGGCTGGAACTTCTGAATCAACACCTAATATCTGCCGAAGGTTCGCAAAAGACTGGGGTGTTTCATCACTGCTGGGAGTAGCCTGCACTGATTCCCAGGACTGGAGATGCTGAACCTTCAACGGCACCCTGACGGCTGCCCTAGTGGATGTGAGATCAACTGAATGTACAGTTTCACTATGACAGGTGAATGCATCTGGTATACAACCTCGTAGATGCACAGAATGATCGAGCAAGGTTTCTACGAAGAGCCATGGTCCAACTCTGCTCTCTTCACCTCCTTCCACAGGAGAAAATGAGGCATGGAATCTATCGTCAAGGGTCCACCTAGGAGGATCATGTGTCATGATCATTTGCAGATGAACGGATTCACTGCCCGCATCCCAATCCACGTTCAACCATTCTCTTATGACCAAACCCTCATCCACGAATTCCTGAAGATGAGTGACTGAAAGCATGGATTCAATCCTTCCTTGACCACCTACACCAGTGATGTTGGTGACCACTACACTTCCATGAAGTTGAATGCCGACCGGAGAAGAAACACAGTCCAAACAACCTTCGCTCAGTACAGAACGAACATCGATATCCAAGGTTGCAACTGCTCCGCGGTCATATTCATCGAGGCCGATGGCATCCATGGAAGAACGAGTTGAGAGAATGATGCTGCCAGAGATATTGGTCACTTCCATCTCGACTTCTTCCTCACCACCCAGATCCAGACCTATGCCGACTGTGGAGAACACGACGATAGCAAGAACTACCCACTCCACCATGGAAACGATTTGCTCACTATCGTCGTTCACTGAACATTGCGAAGAGAATTGGATTGATGGTTGTATGCCATACTGACCAACTGATCAGCCTCATTATTGATCAGGAACATTGCGGTCATCATCAAACTCAAAGTGCGAGAACTCTCTTTACTCATGGCCCCTATGGGCCACACTCAGACAAATACCCTTTGCCGGCAGT
>CALCOQ010000051.1 GCA_937897005.1 uncultured euryarchaeote | reverse complement strand
TTGACGAAGGCAGCGCTTCCAAGTAGCCCCTCCTCCTCACAGGCCCAAAGTGCAGCGACCACGGTGTGGTCGAAGTTCATCACGCCAAGTGCTTCTGCCATCTCAAGACTGACCGTACTGCCGGAGGTGTCATCGTTAGCCCCTTCCGAGGTACCTCCTCCCGGTGGAGTGAGAGCATAGGCGACATCAAAATGCCCACCGACCACGATCCATTCATCGGGATATACCTCACCATAATTGTAGGCGACCACATTCTTGAGGTCAGATTCTTCATATTCTGTGACTTCTACATGATCGAAGCCTATGTCTTCCATATGTGTCTTCATCGCTTCAGCAGAGGCAGCATAGTTGTCGCCGCCATCATGGACTGATGCTCGTCCACACCAGCGATTGTTATGGTCCGTGGTCAGCCAGTCAATGGTGTCAAATGCCGACTCCCCATTCACTATTCCAGCGGCTTCAGTGATGGTTACATTAACTGATTCAGAATGTTCTCCAGCACTGATGTTCAAGATTGCATTCTCCCCTGGAAGTGGATGCATGAACAATCCTGGAGAATTGAAGCCAGCAGGATAGGTCCAGTTGCCTGCGTCTCGGACCACTCCATTTTCATCGATGAGGAAACCTGGCCCATCGATTGCGATGTTGTATTCAACATTTGATTCAACTGTCCAGAAGAACAGTTCCCCTGCAGGCGCTTGCAGTTCCATTACTTCAACCACAAGAATGACTGCTTCCTCTTCTTCTTCATTGCCAAAACAACCCAACAAGGATGAGGAAAGCATCAGGCAGACCAGAATGATGGCCTGTGGGTGGCGACGCATGGTGTTGCCACAGGATATTGATGAAAAGACCTCGCATCAGCCCAGCATGGAAATTTGGAGGCTTGATTCATTCATCTTCAGATAATCTGGTAGGGAAAGCAAAGTGTCTGAGTAAGATGTAGATCAGAATACCGAAGATACTGGCATTGAAGAGCCATGCTAGTCGATGATGCCACCCCAGGATCTCGATAAGAACCACTTCTGAGAAGGTTGAGAGAATCAGGGTCGATCCATAGATTGCAACGGCGGTAGGGAGGCTGTGCTCGATAGGGACTGAGGAACGGAATGTGAAAAGACGGTGAGTTGTATGTGCTACTATCGAACCCATTGAATAGGCGATTATCCAACTCATTGCCGCTCGGTGTTCCAAGCCTGCAGAAAGGTAGTACATGCCTTCATAGAGTCCATAGAAAATCGCTACATTCAAGCCTCCAATGAGCATGAATCGACGTAATTCAGGAAATTCGATGAGAGTCTGTTCCTGTGTGTTCATACCTTCACCCTGTCAGTATGGAGAGTCGTTCAGTAAGTTGTTCTGGCAGCCTCATGTCAGCTTGAAGATGGGCTGCAACAACCTGTGAAAGATGCAATAATTCCTCACCCTCGTCTCCTTCGATATGTGCAGTATCAGCGAGTCCCCAATGAGCAACGATCAGGCCCACATCATCATCCAGTGAACGGGCGATGTCAAGACTCAATTCCAACATGTTTCGCGCTTCATCGATATGTCCCTCCTTGAGTAGACGATGAGCGACATCCGCCAATACAGTCATCTCATCCGACTGGTTGTGGGTTGACTGTGCCAGCATCAATCTTGAACGAAGTATCTCCATCGTTGGTTCTTCCATTCCAGCACCTCAGATAGAGCGCATTCTACCGCCATCAACAGCGAGGCTGATACCACGGATACCACCACTGCTGGGTAGGCATAAGAAGAGAATCGCATCTGCAGTCTCAGCAGGTTGAATCAATCGTCCAATCGGGACTTCGCCAAGCCATGTTGAGTGGATATCCTTAACGGTTCTACCCGTTTTTTCACTGATTGAACCCGCTAGAGATGAGAGTCTGTCTGTATCTGTGAATCCGGGGAGTATGTTGTTGATGGTGATGCACTCGGGTAATTCCCGTGACAATGATTTGGCCCATGAGGCCATTGCCCCTCTGAGAGTATTGGATAATCCTATATTTGGGATAGGTTCTCTCACCGAGGTTGAGATGATATTGACGATACGACCGATGCCAGCCTCAACCATTCCTGGAATCAGTGCCTTCGTCAAGGTATGAGCAGCGTGTAGATGACGTTTGAAGGGTGCTTCGAATTCCTCCACCTCTGTGCCCAGAAGAGGCCCCCCCGGAGGTCCAGCAGAATTGTTCACCAGAACATGGATTGGTCCTGCTTCGAGAATTCTAGAGACGGAATTCTGCACTTCCTTGGTATTCTCCAGATCAAGGGCGATGACTGAATGTCCCTGTCCCGGTAGTGAATCGCATAGTTTGTTCAATGCTTCTTCATCTCGGCTGCAAACAATGACTTCAGCACCTGCGGCTGCAAAGGCTTCAGCAGTTGCCCTGCCAATTCCTTTTGATGCTCCACAGACCAGTGCTCTCATGCCGCTCATGGCGCTGGTGGAGAATGGAGATTCTTTCTTGTTCATACTTCAATCCTCCAATAGCATTATTGATTTCACCAATTACTTTTCATTCAATCTACATAGTGCGCATACGTCTGCTCTGATAGTTTCTGGTGGACCACCTGTAATACATCTTCGGGAGCGTTCCGGAAAGTTGGATGCTCTCCACTCCCTTGGGGTCTACGCATATCATCCCATTCTTCAGCTACATATGCCATCAATGCCTCTTTCATCAGTACTCCGGCAAGAACCAGTGTCTCATAGCACAGGTCCTCATAGGTCATCCCCCTCTTCACCGCAATCTCTCGGCGCAGCAGAAGTTCTCCAGTATCGATGCCATTGTCGCAGAAGTGGGTTGAGGAGCCGATCGGGATGTCGTGGAAGACCGACCAGGCGGGTGAAGCCGAGCCTCTACAATCCGGCAGAAGTCCTGGGTGTGAATTGATGACACCATCTTTGGCAGTCTCAAGGATGTCTCCTCTGATGATTCTTGTACCGCCGAAAACGATGAGGTCGAGTTCCATTCCCTCGATATGCGGCATGACCTCTTCCGAATTGTGAATCGGCACTTCCACATGAGGAATATCCAAGCCAGATATCTGTTCCTCAACAGTGGGAGCTATTGGATTCCCTTCAATCCGTTCGAGGAATTTTTCTCTTTCTTCATCTCCTATCTTCGAATCTTCAGTGATGATGATGTTTGGTACGAATCCTTCGGACATGATCTGCTTCAGCATCTCACGCCCATATGGGTGTTCCTTCAACAACAGGAAGGCAAATATCGGCATTTCCATCATCTCTCGGAGGAGGCAGAGATACCCGTTCTTTTCGGTCAGGGTGTACAGCGCCTTCTGTCCCTCGGGAAGAGTACGGTTTCACGCACGTTTCGACTGCCTGTCAACACCATTGTGAGTCGCGCTACACCCAATCCCCAGCCTGCATGAGGTGGGGCTCCGAAACGAAATCCATCGATGTAGAAATCGAAGTCCACTGGGTCCAGTTCCATATCCACAAGATTCTGTGTCAGTACGTCAGTTCGGTGTTCACGTTGTCCGCCACTGGTCATTTCATCTCTTCCATAATTCAAGTCAAAGCCACGCGATAATTGCCCTCCATCGGCTGCAATCTCCGTTTTGTCATGATAGATGTAGAAAGGTTTCATCGACATCGGCCAACGAGGAATGAAATGGAAGCCTGGATGTTTTTCAGCAATGATATCCGCGTGATGCGCCTCGATATCATCACCCCACACGATGTCCTGTCCTGCAGCCTTGATCATCTCGATGGCATCACTGTATTCTATTCTGGGAAACGGGATTGATGGTATCTCTACCGTGATATCGTCCAGACCCTGAGTGGAACGGAATTCATTGATAGCCGCGATGAGATTCATATCATCACTCGCCACATTGCTCCAGATGTGTTGTATCATTCGTTCTTGGACCCCCATCACGTCTTCATCATCTGCCCATGACATCTCGATATCAAAGGAGACGAATTCGTTGAGGTGCCTGTAGGTATCATGCTTCTCTGCTCTGAATGCTGGGCCTATCTCAAAGACTCTTTCCAGACCGCCAAGGACAGCGAGTTGTTTGTAGAGTTGAGGGCTTTGTGAGAGGTAGGCATCTCTATCGAAATATTTAATCGGAAATAGATTGGTTCCACCTTCTGCTGCTGCGGCGATGATCTTTGGACTGTTGATCTCCTTGAACCCCTCACTGATAAGATGTTCACGGCCATATTGGAGAATCTTACTGCGCAGGTTGAAGATGGCGTTGACATGTTTTCTGCGCAGGTCAAGATAGCGATTGTCAAGACGAGTATCCAACTCTACATGGACGGTATCAGTGACACCCAGAGGCAATGGTGTTTCGGCAGCAGAAAGAATGGTTGCGGAACTGGCAACGACCTCGAATTCCGGTTTCGGTTCCGCTTCACCTTCAGCGACCTTGGCAGCACGTTTCTGGGCCACGATTCCAGTGAATTGGATGGTTGATTCCCTACTAGTATTCTGTACTTCTGCAAGGGTTTCATCCTCTACATTGCCCTGCTTGAGGAATACCTGACATCGTCCAGTGCCATCCCTGAGGTCGAGAAAGCAGATCTTACCTTTTCCACGAATGGCTTCAGCAAAGCCACATATGGTGACTTCTTCGTCAACCAATTCCGCACCAGTGCTTTGTATCTGTCCCAAAGTGTGGCTGCGATACGCGGTTGGATACCATGTGGTGTCTCCCATGTTTGGTGGCCGTCATATCCCTGCCTTGAAACCTCGCATGTTCATTGTTGTGGAGACCACTGTCAGTGAATCTTTGTCCCAAGTGACTTATACGGGTGCTTCAGGTCGGCGTTGCGTGATTAGAGCAGGAAGTGCAGCACGAACTGCCACCCTGTGGGTGGCATTGATGTTGAGTGCATCTTTCGCCCCAATGTTCGTTTCACCTGCATCTGCATCGACGGCGATTGTGCTCTCGGTAGATGTCGTGCACGTTCAGTTATCGCCTGGAGATTCCATGAATGTGACCTTGAGCATTGACAATAATGGTTCCAGTATAGAGGATTATAACATCACTGTGGATGATGCAGGACTTGTCCCGTCATGGAGCGTGATAGCCGCTGAAGAGTTGGTTGAGGATGTACTGCCCACCTTTTCTGAAGACACCACAATAATAGTGAGATTGGCCATTGATGCTGCAATTGCTGATAGTGGCAGTATTGTCATTCACGTCAATGAGAGTGACAGCAGTGAATCCAGCAGCATCACCGTCTATCTGACAGTCTTGCCCACATATGGGGCCAGTATTGACAGCGGCGCTGTGGGTGATGATGGATTGATATCAATGGCGCCAGGAAGTTCGCTCGATGTTGACATCGAGGTGACCAATGAGGGAAATGTCATCGATTCCATCATCCTCGATGTCGACCAAGAGCCGGATTTGGTGGCTTGGTGGGCGAATTGGAATCAGGCACCTCAGCCAAGCGGAAATGAGAGTCTGACCATCGTTTCTCCTGCCAATGACAGCAAGCACAACACCAGTTCGGGGAATCTTTCGATTTCGGTGGATGTCGCCAATCTGACTCCTGAAATTGCCTATGGATTTGATCTGACCGCTACATACCCCGGCAATGGAACTGTGGTTTGGAGCGATTCTCAGATCGTGAATCAATCCAACACCTCTCTGACGGTCAACGAGTCTTGGAATGCAAGCGATATCGGTAATGTTTCGTTGGCGGCTAACCTGACGTGGAATTCCAGCGTGATTGCAACCATGGATATCGTGATATGTCTTCACAGTGGGGATGAATGTATCACGACGCCTTCCAATGGCACGGGAAATGGATCCGGAAATGGTACTTCGATGGGGCGTTCGACTGCAAGAGCCATTCCAAGTGGTTGGCAGGTTAGATGGTTGGATGACCAACTCCTCAGCATGACTCCTGGAGAGACCAGAACCCGGACTTTGCGAATCACAGTTCCGGGTGGTATTGCCCCAATCTATCAAGGTCTGAGCCTCAAGGCAGCGAGTACGCAGGGTAATCTGACTTGGTCATCAACGCTGGTTGTCAACGTGACCCAGATTTTCAATGGAACCTATACGGATAACACAAATCTCTACTACAATTGGCTGCCTGGTGAAACCGGAAACCTCAACATCTCATTCATCAATCTTGGAACCCATGATGCGAAATATGTCCATGCAATTCAATCGAGTA